>CALJIC010000202.1 GCA_937974195.1 uncultured Roseiflexaceae bacterium
CGGAGCGCCTGCATGCTGAATGACAGCACAAGCAGCCCGGGTGCAGGGCGGAGCGCCTGCACGAACAAACCGGGTGCAGGGCGGAGCGCCTGCATGCTGAATGACAGCACAAGCAGCCCGGGTGCAGGGCGGAGCGCCTGCACGAACAAACCGAGTCGCAGGGCGGAGCGCCTGCGGAACACGCCTGGGCGGGCGGATCACCGCGTAAGTTCTGTTCATAAGAGCAGAGAGCGAGCCAGAGGGGTCCGCGGGCTCAGATCCCGCTAAACGCGCTGAAGCCGCCGTCCACCGGCACGACCACGCCGTTGACGAAGGCGGACGCCGGGCTGCACAGCCACAGCAGCGTGCCGACGAGCTCGTCCGGCTCGCCGAAGCGGCCGGCCGGGGTGTGCTGGATGATCGACTGGCCGCGCGGGGTCAGGTTGCCGCCCTCGTCGAGCAGCAGGCGCCGGTTCTGCTCGCCGACGAAGAAGCCGGGCGCGATCGCGTTGACTCGCAGGCCCGCGCCGTAGCGCGCGGCGAGCTCGACGGCCAGCCAGCGGGTGAGGTTCTCCACAGCCGCCTTGGCCGCCGCGTACCCGACCACGCGCGTGATCGCCCGCTGCGCCGCCATGCTCGAGATGTTGACGATCGCGCCGCTGCCGCCGCGCGCCATCCCCTCGCCGAACACCTGGCAGGGCAGCAGGGTGCCGAGCAGGTTGAGATCGAACACCTGGCGCAGCGCTCCCTCCGGCAGGTCGAAGAACGACTGGCCCGGCTGGAGCGTCGCCGCCGGGACGTTCCCGCCGGCGGCGTTCACCAGGATGTCCGGGTGGCCCCAGGCGGCGGCCACCGCGTCGCGGGCGCTCTCCAGCTGCCCGCGCTGCAGCACATCGGCCGTGAGCACCATGCCCTCGCCGCCGGCGCTCACGATCTCTTCCACGACCGCCTCGGCCTGGGCGCGCCGCCGGCCGAGCACGCCAACCCGCGCGCCGGCGCGCGCGAGCCCGATGGCCATGGCCCGGCCGAGCACGCCGGTGCCCCCGGTGACGACCGCCACCCGGCCCTGCAGGCCGAACAGGTTCGCGAGAAATGACTGTTCGCTCATGACGCCGCTCCTCTCAGCCTCCCGCGCCGGCTCGCAGTCCCCCGGCGCCCAACGCCCATCTACAGCGCCCGCCGCCTAGGCGCCCATCTCGGCCGGCTCAGGCGGCGCCGTGCTGCTGCGCGGCGCGACCTCCAGCAGCCGCCTCTGGTCCATTTGCGCGAGCCGCATCACATCGACCAGCACCACCGCCTCGTCGCCCGGCTCCAGCACCGTGTCGAGCCTGAGCGACAGCAGCGGCTGGCCCCGCCGGCGCACCGCGATCACCAGCAGCTTCTGGCGGTCGCGGATCTCTGCGACCGTCTGCCCGGCGAACTCGTCGCCGGGGTGCACCGCCAGGGTCGCGGTGGAGACGATGTGCTCGGCGATCTCCACCGCGTAGTCGATGCCGCGCACCACCGCGGCGCCGGCGAGCGTCGGCGCCGCGAGCGCCGCGATGCTGAAGGTCGTGTAGTGGCCGAACAGCGCCGTCAGGCGCTCGGCCAGCGTGTCGCTGAACACCCGCAGCACCAGATCCACGTCGTGGCACAGCCGGCGCGCCGTCAGGCCGATCTGGAGGTTGACCAGGTCGTCGCTCGTCGCCGCCACCACCGAGCACGCTGTGTCGATGCCGGCCCGCTTCAGAATCTGGGCGCGGCGCGCGTCGCCGTAGATGATGCGCACGCCCAGCGCCTGCACCTCCTCGATGAACAGCTCCGGCGTGTCCCCGCTCTGGCAGATCGCCACGATCGTCGGCCGGGGGTCGAACTGGTGCAGCGCCTGCACCACTCGGTAGCCGACCTTGCCGAGCCCGGCCACGATCACGGTGTCGAAGGCGCCCGGCTGCCCGTGGCCGAAGACTCGCGCCGGCGCGGCCGGGCCGGCCGAGTTATAGGCATCGTTGCCGGCGCGGATCTGCTCGAGCGCCGGCAGCGTCCCCAGCAGCAGCACCGAGTCCCCCCGCTCCAGGCGCTCTGGCGCACTCTGCTCCTGGCTCAGCGCCGTGCGCCACACCCTGCCCTGCGCATCCACGTGCCGCAGCACGCGCACGCCGTAGCGGTCCTCGACGTCGCGCACCGGCGCGCAGAGCGGGCCGCCGGGGGCGACCGTCAGGTACAGCACCCCGAGCGCCGTGGCGGCCGGCTCGCCCACGGCGAAGCCGTGCGGGAGCGGCAGCACGTGCCCGATCGAGCGACCCACCGCCGCCGTCGCCAGCGTCGGCGCCGCGAGCGCCGAGGCGCTGAAGGCGCTGTTGTAGCCGAAGTAGTGCTCCAGGTTCTTGTCCAGCTCGTCGTTGAAGATCCGCAGCACCACCGAGATGTCGCGCCGGTGGCGGCGCGCCGCCAGCGCGATCTCGATGTTTATCAGGTCCTCGTGCGTGCCGGCGATCAGGCTGCGCGCCCGCGTCAGCCCCGCCAGCCGCAGCACGCCCGCGTCGCGCGCGTCGCCGCGGATGACCGGCACCTTGAGCCCCCGCACCGCCTCGACGAACTCGCTCTCCCAGTCGCGCTCGATCACCACCACCTCGTAGCCCGCCTCGAGCAACTGCATCGTGACCCTGAAGCTGACGCTGCCGAGGCCGGCGACGATCACGTGGTTGCGGAAGGTGCGCGCCAGCGAGGTCTGCCAGGCCTCGATGCGGCTGCTCTTGTCCAGCAGCAGCCGGCTGAAGTTGAGGACGCTCTGGAACACCAGCGCCAGCCCCAGCACCGGGATGATGAAGAACAGCACCTCGCCGAACAGGTCGCCCTCCGGGATCGGCAGCGAGCTCTCGAGCGCCATCAGCCGCATGGACTCGTAGAGCGCCGAGTCGAGCGTGAACGGCGGGACGCCCGCGCGTTCGTGATCGCGGTAGCCGTAGACCAGGTAGAGGGTGGTGACCGCCGTGATGAACGCGAAGCCGGCCAGAGCGGGCCAGGCCTCACCCACCAGCAGGAAGAAGTCCCAGATGCTGGCGCGCACGAGGCGCCAGGCCGGGTGCCGCCGGCGCTGCAGGCGCTCGATGCGCGTATCGTAGTCGTCGGCCGCCGCGTGGCCCGGCCCGTGTGGGAGTGGTATCATAAGTCGGTGCAACTATCGCAGAGAGGAACCCTCAGCATGCCGCAGCGCCCAGCCAACAGCCGCCTGGTCTACACCACTGACCCGGACCCGGCGCCCGAGGAGCCCGCCGAGGCGCCCGCCTACCCCTCGGCCGCCAGCCAGACGGCGCGCATCGCCCGCGACCGCAAGCGCCGCAAGGGCAAGACGGTCACGGTGGTCAGCGGCCTCCGGCACGACCCGGCCACGCTCGAGGCGCTGCTGAAGCGGCTCAAGCAGCAGTGCGGCGCCGGCGGCACCGTGAAGGACGGCGAGCTCGAGATCCAGGGCGACCACCGCGAGCGCGTGGCGGCGGCGCTCGCGGCCCTCGGCTACAAGGTCAAGCACGTCGGCGGGTAGCGCGCTCATCGGGGCGCAGCCCTCTACACCTCGCGCCTACTCGCGTGCGCGATGGGCCTCCCGGCGCCTTCGGAGCGCTGCCGCCTACCCCCCTACCGCCCCGTCGTGGCCGCGGTGCGCGAGGCGTTGATCACCCGCACGCCGGCCGGCGGCGTCACGCCCGGGCCGTACACGAAGTAGTCCTCCCACGGCCGGTAGCGGGTGTTGAACGTCTCCTGGCGTATCACGCTGCCATCGGGGCCGGTCACGACCCGCTGGAGGCTCACGTCCATCCCGGCCCGCCCGTGGACGAGCTGGCGGATCTGCCCCGGCGCGAGCGTCGGGTCGTACTGCCAGATCGCCACACCGGGCTTGACCACATTGCGCACGTGCGGGCCGCTGTAGCGCACCGAGCGCCCCTCGCTCGTGCCCCAGATCTCGAACGTCACCGTCCCGGCGCTCTGGTCGGTGTGGGAGGTCACCAGCACCGGCGCCCCCATGTCGTTGCGCCAGCGGAAGTCGACCCCCGGGCTGAAGACCGTCGCGTCGAAGCCGAGGATGTTCTCGTAGAAGTAGACCACGTAGGTGTGCCCGATCCGGCGCGTCACCTCTAGCCCGGCGTTCGCTACCGCGCGGAAGAGCGTGGTGGAGACCTGGCAGAGGCCGCCGCCGATCACCCGCTCCAGCCGCCCGCCGACGATCCCGTAGCCCTCGACGAACCCGGCGGCCTCGGAGAAGTCGCCGCCGGCGAGGAAGGAGTGCTCCTCGCCGGGCATCACCACCACGCCATCGAACATCGCCGCGGCGCGCTCGATGTTGATGCGCCGGTCAGCCGCCGATGAGTTGAAGCCGGTGGTGGCCGAGCCGAGCAGCGTCAGCGGCGGCGCGGGCGCGGCCATGGCCTGCGCGGCGGGCCGGCGCTCGAGCAGCTCGCGCCCGATCAGACCCAGCTGCACCACGTGGCCGGAGCCGTCGGGGGCGTCGGCCAGCTCGAAGCGCGCCCGCTCGAAGTATTGCACCGTCCGCGGCACGCCGTCCGGCCCGACCTCGGTGAACTCCTCCGAGATCGGGTAGCCGAACAGCCCCACGCCCCCGTGCTCGTCCCAGAAGACGGCGAACGCGCCGCCGAGCGTGTGGCCGCTGGCGGCGATGTAGCGCCGCCCGTTGTTCGGGTCCTCCCCGAGCCACTGGAAGGCCGGCTCCGTCCGCCCGTTGGTGAGCTCGGCCCCGACCCGCGTCAGCGCTACGACCCCGCCGTGGTGCAGCTCGAAGCGCGCCCGCTCGAAGTACTGCACCCACAGCCCGTCCTCGACGAACATCTCGGTCAGCGGCAGCCCGAAGATCGCCAGGCCGCCGTTGGCCTCGTAGAACTTCTTGAACGCGCCACCGAGGTTATGTCCAGTCTCGGCGACGTAGGTGACGCCGGTGGCGGTCGCGGAGTCGGCGGCGACGGCTGCAGGAGCCGGCCACAGGAGCGCTGCCGCGATGATGGCCGCGAGCAGCGGGGCGATGGAGCGGGGCATCGGCACCTCCAGGGAGATCTCACACTTCCACGCCGATTATACGCGGGTCGCCGGGGACCGACAAGCGCAGGCCGATGGCGATCCGGTTACGGTTACGTCGCGCCGGACCACGCCAGGTGGCTCTCCCAGACCTTGGGCCACAGCGCCTCCACGTCGATCTCCAGGTCGAACTGCTCGCGCAGCACCCGCCGGTAGTCGTCGGCGTCGGCGATCACCCGCTTCGTCACATCAGCCGGGGTCACATTCGCCAGCACCGCGCCGCGCAGGCTGAGGATGCGCTCGGGCGTGAAGCGATGGCAGACGGCGACGCGCACGAACCCCGACTCGGGCGAGGTCTGCAGCGTGTGGCACTGGCCGGCGAAGTCGGCGAGCGCTCGCGGCTCAAGCGTGAAGTCGAAGCCCGGCCCGCCGTGCTGGTGGTTGTGAAAGATCCAGCGGTCGCCCTCGCGCTGCAGTGCGTAGACCCAGCCGTTCTGGACGTGCTCGCCGGGCTCGAGCGGGATCGGCTCCAGGAACCCGTTGCCGAAGCCGACGTCCACCAGGTACGGGCGCTCGAGCTCCACCAGCAGGATCAGGTGGTTGCCCTCCACGACGCCGGGCTGGCCGCGGCTGACCGTCCCGGAGAGCAGCCGGACCGAGAAGCCGGCCGCGCGCAGCGCCCAGGCGAACAGGCCGTTCATCTCGAAGCACCAGCCGCCGCGCCGCTGGCGCACGATCTTGTCGAAGATCTGCTCCTCGTCCAGGGTCAGCCGGCGCCCGAGGTGGATATCCAGGTTCTCGTAGGGGATGGCGAGCAGGTGCGCGCGGTGCAGCGCGCGCAGCGTCGCGCTATCCTGCGCGATCGGGCCGCGGTAGCCGATGCGCGCCAGATAGTCCGCCAGGCGCATAGAACATACCCTCCTGTCGGGGCCCATGTGGCGGCGCGCGGGGAGACGGAGCCTCCCGCGGGCAGCACGCTCACCGCACCTCACGTGGTATGATGGCACTGATGATAGCACAGGCAGCTACTTGAGGAACACACATGTCCGACTCAGCGCCGACGCCCTTCCCCTGGCCGGAGAAAGACATCGCCCACTACACCGCCTACCGCGCGCTCGCGCCGCTGCCGATCGACGGCCGGCTGGAGGCGGAGAGCTGGCGGCTCGCGCCGCGCTCGCCGCGCTTCCGCGACCTGGTGAGCGGCGGTCCGACCATCCACGACACCCGCGCCGCGGTGCTGTGGGATGACACCTACCTCTACGTGGGCTTCTGGGTCGAGGAGCCGTTCGTCCGCGCGACGCTGACCGAGCGCGACTCGCTCGTGTGGACCGAGAACGACGTGGAGGTGTTCGTGGCTGGCGCGGACGCCTACTACGAGCTGGAGATCAACCCGCTCGGCACGATCTACGAGGCGTTCTTCATCTGGGAGGATGCCTACGAGCGCGGCGGCTACAGCCGCGTCCCCGAGTTCGCCCGCGACGCCCCCGGCGCCCAGCCGTTCAACGGGGTCGGCTTCACCAACCACCCGCGCGGCCCGCGGATCGGCTTCTTCCGCTGGGACTTCCCGGGGCTGCGCTACGCGGTGTTCGTGGACGGGACGATCAACGACGACAGCGACCGCGACCGGGGCTGGCGGGCGGAGATCGCGCTGCCGTGGGAGGGGATGCGCTGGCTGGCCCAGGGCGACGGGCGCGCGCTCCCGCCGCGCGACGGCGACGTGTGGCGGATGGACTTCTCGCGCTTCAACCAGTACAAGGAGGCCCCGCCGGCGCAGGACTCCGGCGGCTGGGCCTGGAGCCCGCACGGGGTCTGGGACTCGCACATCCCCGAGCTGTTCACGTACATCCACTTCTCGACTAAGCCGGTCGGCGGGGCGTAGAGGCGCCGCCGCGCTCGTGGCCGAGGCAAGCGCCCGTCGTGGGGCACGGAGGGCAGACACCAATGATCAAGATCGCCGAGTACCTGCCGGACACCCCCTCGCTGCTGTGGACGCTGGTGCGCCAGTGCGGCGTGCGCTACGTCGTCGGCACGCTGCCCTTCGGCACGAGCGGCCCCGAGCCGCCGTGGGGCTACATGCCGCTGCTGCTCCTGAAGCAGCGCTACGAGGACGCCGGCTTCAAGCTGGCGGTGATCGAGAGCCGCCCGCCGCTCGAGCGCGCCAAGCGCGGCCTCGAGGGCCGCGACGAGGAGATCGACGCGGTCTGCACGCTGATCGAGAACATGGGCCGGCTCGGCATCCCGGTCTGGTGCTACGAGTGGATGGCCACCTTCAACTGGATGCGCACCTCGACCACCATCCCAACCCGCGGCGGGGCGCTCGTCTCCGGCTACGACCACGAGCTCATGCGCGGCGCCCCGGTCCCGGAGGCCGGGCCGATCAGCGAGGAGGAGCTGTGGGAGAACCTCGGCTACTTCCTGCGGCGGGTGCTCCCGGTGGCCGAGCGCGCCGGGGTGCGGCTGGCGATGCACCCGGACGACCCGCCGCTCTCGCCGATCCGCGGGGTGGGGCGGATCATGCGCAGCGTCGAGAACTTCCAGCGCCTGCTCGACATGGCGCCCAGCCCGATGAACGGCATCACGCTCTGCCAGGGCAACTTCGCGCTGATGACCGACGACCTGCCGGGCACGATCCGGCACTTCGGCCGCCAGGGGAAGATCTTCTTCGTCCACATGCGCGATGTGCGCGGCACGGCGGAGAAGTTCCACGAGACCTTCCACGACGACGGGCAGACCGACATGCTGGCCTGCATGCGCGCCTACCGCGAGATCGGCTTCGAGGGGGTGCTGCGGCCGGACCACGTGCCGACGATGGCCGGCGAGGGGAACGCCAACCCCGGCTACGAGGCCATGGGCCGGCTCTTCGCCATCGGCTACCTCAAGGGCCTGCGCGAGGCGGCCTACGACGGCCAGCGCGAGGAGGAGTGACCAGATGGAGTATGTGACGCTCGGCCGGACCGGGCTGAAGGTCAGCGTGCTCGGGCTCGGCAGCGGCGGCCACAGCCGGCTCGGGCAGCGCACCGGCGCCTCCCCGGAGCAGTCGGTGGCGATCGTGCGGCGCGCGCTGGAGCTGGGCGTCAACTTCGTCGACACCGCCGAGGCCTACGGCACCGAGGAGCTGGTCGGCGAGGCGCTGCGCGAGACGCGCCGCGACCAGGTGGTGCTCTCGACCAAGAAGTCGGTCGGCCGCGACGGGCGGCTGATCAGCGGGGCGGAGCTGGAGCGCGGGCTGGAGGCCAGCCTGGCGCGGCTTCGCACCGACTACGTGGATGTGTACCACCTGCACGGCGTCCGGCCCGAGCAGTACGACCACGCGCTGGCCGAGCTGGTGCCGGCCATGCTCAAGCTGCGCGACGAGGGGAAGATCCGCTTCCTGGGCATCACCGAGGCGTTCGTCAGCGACACCGGGCACGAGATGATGGCGCGCGCCGTGCGCGACGACTGCTGGGATGTGGTGATGGTCGGCTTCAACATCCTCAACCAGTCGGCGCGCGAGCGGGTCCTGCCCGAGACGATGCGCCGCAACATCGGCGTGCTGTGCATGTTCGCCGTGCGCGACGCGCTGAGCCGGCCGGAGAAGCTGCGGCAGACGGTGGCGGAGCTGGTGGAGCAGGGCCTCGTCGACCGGGGCGCGCTCGACCCGCAGGACCCGCTCGGGTTCGTGCTCGAGGCGGCTCCCAGCCTGCCGGACGCCGCCTACCGCTTCTGCCGCGCCGAGCCGGGCGTGCACGTCGTGCTGAGCGGCACCGGCAACATCGCGCACCTCGAGCAGAACGCCGCCTCTATCCTGCGCCCGCCGCTGCCGGAGGACATCCGCCGCAGGCTGATCGACATCTTCCAGCGGGTCGACAGCGTCTCGGGCCAGTAGAAGGGAGACCCATGGCGAGTGAGCCGCAGCGGCAGCCAGGCACCGCGCACGCCCTGCTCCGCTGCTTCAGCTACCTGCGGCCGTACAGCCGCCTCACCGCCGGCGTCTACATCACGATGCTGGCGATCGTCGGGCTGACGGTGGTCATGCCGCAGTTCATCCGCTGGATCGTCGACACCGGCATCGGCGGGCGCGACACACAGCTCCTCGGCGGCTCGGTGGCCGCGCTGCTGGGCCTGACGGTGCTCAAGGGCGTGCTGACCTTCTTCCAGGGGCGCTGGGCCGAGACGGCCTCGCAGGGCGTGGCCTACGACCTGCGCAACGCGCTCCACCAGCAGCTGCTGACCCTCTCCTTCTCCTACCACGACCGCAGCGAGACCGGCCAGCTCCTCTCGCGGGCCCTGCAGGACGTGGAGCGCATCCGCTTCCTGACCGGGCGCGCCTTCCTGCGGCTCGTGGAGGCCGCCGTGCTGCTGGTGGGCACCGCGGCCGCGCTGGTGGCCATGAGCCCGACGCTGGCGCTGCTGGCGCTCGGCACCATGCCGCTGCTCGCCTACCGGGCGCTGGCCTTCGGGCGCAAGTTCCGGCCGATCTCGCGCGCGATCCAGAACCAGCTGGCGGTGCTGACCACCCGCCTCGAGCAGAACCTGCGCGGCGCCCGCGTGGTGAAGGCCTTCGCGCAGGAGGAGGCGGAGATCGAGCGCTTCGACCAGGCCAACGAGCGCTGGTTCACCCTGAGCGCGACCGGCGCGCGGCTGCAGGCGATCAACATGCCGCTGCTGGACCTGATCGCCAACATCGGCACGGTCTTCATCATCTGGTACGGCGGGCTGCTGGTGATCCGCGGCCAGCTCACCGTCGGCGAGCTGGTGGCCTTCTCGACCTACATGGGGCAGCTCGTCCAGCCGGTGCGGCGGCTTGGGATGATCATCCCGGCGGTGGCCGAGGCCGGCGCCGCGGCCGACCGCGTCTTCGAGATCCTGGACGCCACGCCCGAGGTGCGCGACGCGCCGGACGCCGTGCCGCTCCCGCCGGTGCGCGGGCACGTGCGCTTCGAGGGCGTCTCCTTCGCGTACTTCGGGCGCCACCACGTGCTGCGCGACATCACCTTCGAGGCGCTGCCCGGCCAGGTGATCGCCCTGCTGGGCGCCACCGGCTCGGGCAAGTCCACGATCATCAACCTCATCCCGCGCTTCTACGACCCGACCGCGGGGCGGATCACGATCGACGGCTACGACCTGCGGAAGGTCACGCTGGCCTCGCTGCGCGACCAGATCAGCATCGTCCTGCAGGAGACCACGCTCTTCGCCACGACGGTGCGCGAGAACATCGCCTTCGGCCGCCCCGACGCCAGCCAGGAGGAGATCGAGGAGGCGGCGCGGCTGGCCCAGGCGCACGACTTCATCCAGGAGCTGCCCAACGGCTACGACACCGAGGTCGGGGAGCGCGGCGTGACCCTCTCGGGCGGCCAGAAGCAGCGCATCGCGATCGCCCGCGCGCTGCTGAAGGACCCGCGCATCCTGATCCTCGACGACGCGACCGCCAGCGTCGACACGCAGACCGAGCACCAGATCCAGCTCGCGCTGCGCGAGCTGATGCGCGGGCGCACCTCGTTCGTGATCGCGCAGCGGCTCAGCACGCTGCGCTCGGCCGACCTGATCCTGGTGCTCGAGCGCGGCCGCATCGTCGCCCGCGGCACGCACAGCGAGCTGCTGCGCACCTCGGGGCTGTACGCCGAGATCTACGCCCGCCAGCTCCGCCCGCAGGAGGAGGCGCCGTCGCCGCGGCGGCTCGTGCCCGACCGGCAGGAGGCGAAACGATGAGCTTTTCGATCGGCACGAGCGGCGCCGACATGGGGCCGCGCGGCGCGCTCCACCGCTTCGGCGACCAGTCGGAGGGGCGGGCGTTCGACCGCCAGATCATCACGCGCCTGCTGGCCTTCCTGCGGCCGCACTGGCCGCGCATGCTCGCGGCGCTTGTGCTGATGCTGATCGCCTCGGGGCTGACCCTCGCCACGCCCTACCTGGTGAAGGTGGCGATCGACCAGCACATCGTGCGCGGCGAGGTGGACGGCCTGACGACGATCGCGCTGCTGACCGCCGCCACGTTCGTCGGCATCTACCTGGCCTCCGCCGGCCAGCGCTACCTGCTGGCCTGGGTCGGCCAGCGGGTGCTCGCGACGCTGCGCGGCCAGCTGTTCCGCCACCTCCAGGCGCTCTCGCTCGGCTACCACGACCGGAACATCGTCGGCGTGACGATCTCGCGCGTGATCAACGACGTGGCCGTGATCAACGACCTGCTCTCGCAGGGGCTGATCGTGCTGATCGGCGACACGCTGGTGCTGGTCGGGATCGTGGTGGTGATGCTCTCGATGAGCCCGGGCCTGGCGCTGCTGACCTTCCTGGTGCTGCCGCTGATGCTGCTGGTGACCTGGCTGTTCGCGCGCCGCGCCAGGGTCGCCTTCCGCCAGACGCGGGCGCGGGTGGCGGCGGTGGTCGGCGACCTGGCGGAGGACATCTCCGGCATGCGCGTGATCCAGGCCTTCGCCCAGGAGGGCGTCTCGCAGGAGCGCTTCGACCGGGTCAACAGCGCGAATCGCGACGCCCACATCCAGGCGATGTCGCTCTCGTTCATCTACCTGCCCACGGTCGAGTTCCTGGGCATGCTGGCGACCGGGATCGTGCTGTGGTTCGGCGGGCAGGCGGTGGCGGCGGACGAGCTGACGCTCGGCGTGCTGGTGGCGTTCATGGCCTACGTCACGCGCTTCTTCCAGCCGATCCAGGAGCTGAGCCAGCTGTACACGACGATGCAGGCGGCGATGGCCGGCGGCGAGCGCGTGCTGCAGCTGCTCGACACCGAGCCGCAGGTGCAGGACCGGCCCGGGGCGCGCGAGATGCCGCCGATCGTCGGGCGCGTGGAGCTAGATCACGTCTCGTTCGCGTACGACCGGGCCGAGCACCAGAGCGCCGGGGCGCCCCGCGCGCCGGAGCAGAACGGGAACCGCGCCGCGCCCGAGGACGCGCAGCACACCGACGGGCATCGCGCGACGGACCACCCCTACTACGTGCTCCACGACGTGTCGCTGGTCATCGAGCCCGGCCAGACCGTGGCGCTCGTCGGGCCCACCGGCGCCGGCAAGACGACGATCGTCAACCTGATCGCCCGCTTCTACGAGGTGAGCGAGGGGGCGGTGCGGATCGACGGGATCGACGTGCGCGACGTGACGCAGCGCTCGCTGCGCCGCCAGATGGGGCTCGTCTCGCAGGACCCGTTCCTGTTCTCGGGGACGGTCGCCGACAACATCCGCTTCGGGCGCCCCGATGCGCCCGACAGCGCCATCGAGGAGGTCGCGCGGCTGGCGAACGCCCACCAGTTCATCATGGACCTGCCGGACGGCTACGCGACCGAGGTGCTGGAGGGGGCGGTGAACCTGTCGATCGGGCAGCGGCAGCTGATCAGCATCGCACGGGCGATGCTGGCCGACCCGCGCATCCTGATCCTCGACGAGGCGACCGCCAGCGTGGACAGCGTGACGGAGGCGCTGATCCAGGACGCGCTGGCGCGGCTGCTGGCCGGGCGGACGGCGATCGTGATCGCCCACCGGCTGAGCACGATCCGCGAGGCCGACCTGATCTGCGTGGTGCGCGGCGGCCGGATCGTCGAGCGCGGGACGCACGAGGAGCTGCTGCGGCGCGGCGGGGTGTACCGCGGGCTCTACGAGCGCCAGTTCGTGGACGACGGCGCCGCGTAGCTACCCGCCGTCCTGCGGCGGCGGGGCTGGGAGGCGCAGCCCGTCGATGAACAGCCGGCGCATGCCGGCGAGGATGCGCCCGCTGCTGTAGCCGAGCTCGTGGCGCTGGTGGCTGTAGAGCGGCGGCGCGACGGCCGCCAGGATCGCGTCGGCGCTGAACTCGATGTCCAGCTCGGCCACCTCGCCGCGCTCGACTGCCTCGGCCAGCAGCGCCACGGTGCGCTCGCGCATCCAGGTGTAGAACGGCCCGCGGAACGGCTTGGTGCGGCGCGCGCCGGCGGCGGTCTCCTCGATCGCGGCGAACAGCGGCAGGTGCGACTCAGTCATGCGGATCTTCTCGGCGATCAGCGTCTCGAGCCGCGCCAGCGGCGAGACCGCGGCGCTGTCGATGATCGCGCCGACCCGCTCCTGGAAGGCGGCCACATCCTCCTTGAGCAGCGCGTGGCACAGCTCGGCCTTGTCGGCGAAGTGGCGGTAGAGCGTCCCCTGCCCGACCCCGGCCGTGCGCGCGATCTCGTGCATGCTCGTCGCGTCGACCCCCTGCGCGGCGAAGAGCCGCTTGGCCGCCGCGAGCAGGCGCTGGCGGTTCTCGCGCGCATCGCGCCGCTCGCGCTGCCGCGGCAGAACCCCTGGGTGTCGCTCGTCCATCGCGTGCTCCTTCGCGCCTCCGGCGCCATGTGAGGGCCTGCGGCCCCCCGAACCTCCCCGCAAAAAGCCGCCCCAGAGAGCCCAAGCCCGCCGAACCTCCCGGCCGAAAGTGGCCGCGGGGTTCGGGAAGCTCCCCAGTCCCCTTCTTCCGCCGCTCTGCGGCCGCGCACCGGTGGGGTTCGGGGAGGCGAAGCTCCCCAGTCCCCTTCTTCCGCCGCTCTGCGGC
>CALJIC010000203.1 GCA_937974195.1 uncultured Roseiflexaceae bacterium
GTGGAGGGCTGCAAGCCCGCCACGGAGCCTTCTTCCGCTCTCGCAAGCGGGGAGGTGTGGAGGGCTGCAAGCCCTCCACGATGCCTTTTCTTCAGTGGCTCTGCGGCGACTTCGTCGCCGCAGAGCCACTGAAAAAGAGAGAGGATGAGACGAAATCTCCCCACCAGGGGGCGCGGGGGCGAAGCCCACCGCACGCGAGCCGCTAGCTCAGCTCCGATTCGTCGATGCCGAGCGCGCGCGCCGTCGCCGCGCGGTCGCCCTGGTGCCGCTCCAGCGACAGCGCGATCAGCCGGGAGCGCAGGTCCGCGAGCATGGCCTCCAGCGGCTGCCCCTGCGACAGCAGCCGGTCGAGCGCGGACGTGAGCGCGTGGTCGTTGTTCGGCGGCGGCTCGGTGAGCAGCAGGTGGTCGGGGCTGATCAGGCCGCTCTGCGCGAGGACGATCGCGCGCTCGATGGTGTTCTCGAGCTGGCGCACGTTGCCGGGCCAGTCGTACTCAAGCAGCGCCTGCATCGCCGCCTCGGTGATCCGCAGCGGCTCGCCACCCCGCGGCCGGCGCTTGGTTAGAAAATGATTGACAAGCAGTGGGATGTCGTCCTTGCGCTCGCGCAGCGGCGGCATGTGGATATTGATCACATTCAGCCGGTAGTACAGGTCGTCGCGGAAGCGGCCCTCGTGCACCTCCTGCAGCAGGTCGCGGTTGGTCGCCGTGATCACGCGCACGTCCACCTTCACCGGCACATTGCCGCCGACGCGCTCGAAGGTGCGCTCCTGCAGCACGCGCAGCAGCTTCTTCTGCGTGTTCGGGCTGATCTCGCCGATCTCGTCCAGGAACAGCGTGCCCTTGTTGGCCTGCTCGAAGCGCCCCTTGCGCTGCGTCAGCGCGCCGGTGAAGGCGCCCTTCTCGTGCCCGAACAGCTCGCTCTCCAGCAGCGTCTCGGGCAGCGCCGCGCAGTTCACCGCGATGAACGGCCCGTCGCGCCGCGGCGACGTGCGGTGCAGCACCTGCGCCACCAGCTCCTTGCCGGTGCCGCTCTCGCCGGTGATCAGCACCGTCGTGTCGGACGCCGCCACCCGCCCGATCATCTTGTAGACCTGCTGCATCGCCGCCGAGCGGCCGATGATGATGTCGCGAGGGTCTTTGTTGACCTGCTGCTCCAGCGCGTGGACGCGCCGGGTCAGCCGGCGGTGCTCGATCGCCCGCTGCACCACCAGCAGCACCTCGTCCGGCTCGAACGGCTTGGCGATGTAGTCGTAGGCGCCGCGCTGCATCGCCTCGATCGTCACCGTCGAGGAGTCGTTCGCAGTGATGATCAGCACCGGCAGGTCGTTCCCCTGCGTCCGCAGCTGCTGCAGCACCGCCAGGCCATCCGGCGGCGGCATGCGCACGTCCAGAATCGCCAGGTCCGGCTCCTCCTCGCCGATCATCTTCAGCGCCTCAGTGCCCGACTTCGCCAGCTTCACCGTGGCGCCCTCGGGCTCGAGGATATCCCGCAGCAGGTCGCGGATCGACGGCTCGTCGTCGGCGATCAGTATGGTGCTGTCTGCGAGCAGCTCTTGCATGCCTCTGCTCTCTCGTCTGTCTATGGCCGGATGCGTATGGACGCACGGGGCGTCCCGGCCGTCACACGCCCCATCTCCAGATGTCGCGGTGCGGCAGGTCGTGTCCCGCGCGATAGTCCACAGCACTGCGCCTGTATTATACCGCTTCTATGCAATGATGATCGATGTCGCACAACTTGAGCAGCTCGGCGAGGCGATCGACGGCGGCCTGGTGCTCGGCACGCCCGACGGCCAGGTCCTCGCCGCCAGCCCGCGCGCCCGCGCGCTGCTCGACCTGCCGCCCGGCGCCGGCCGCGGGCGCGTCGCCGCCCAGCTCTCCGGCGCGCTCTACCCGCTCGCCGGCCCGGATGCCGCCCCGCTCGCCTCCCCGCTCGGCCGCGCACCCCTCGACGAAGATGTCGCCTGCCGCGTGCACGACGGCCGCCAGCGCCGCCTGCGCTGCTCCGCCCGCGCCCTCGGCTCCCCCGAGGGCCGGCTGATCGCGCTCACCCTGCGCGAGATCCCCCCGCCGCCGCCCCTCGCCGAGCCCCTCGCGCTCGACCCGGAGATCCGGCGCCTCCAGCAGCTGCGCGATGAGATCCTGTCGATCGCCTCGCACGAGCTCAAGAACCCGCTCACGGTGATCCTCGGCTACGGCGCCATGCTGGCCGGCGCCCCCGAGGTGCGCGCCCAGCCCCGCCTCGCCCGCGCCGCCGAAGCGGTGCGCCAGCAGAGCCAGCGCATGCGCCGCCTGGTCGACCAGCTGCTCGACTTCTCGCGCCTCGGGCTCGGGCGCCTGACGCTGCAGCGCGCGCCGTTCGACCTCGCCGCGCAGGTGCGCGCGCTCCCCGCCCTCCACCCCGCCGCCCGCGCGGCCCTGCGCGTCGTGGCGCCTGACGAGCAGCTCCTCGTGCTCGGCGACGCCGTGCGCCTCGAGCGTGTGCTCGCCAGCCTGGTCACGAGCGCCCTCCGCCACCGCCCCGAGGGCAGCGAGGTGCTCGTCTCGCTGCGCCGCGCCGCCGGCGCCGACCTCGCGCCGACGGCCTACGGCCGCATGGATGCCACGCGCTCGTACGCGCTGGTCGAGGTCTGTGACCCCGGGCTGCGCCCCGAGCTCGCCGAGCACCCGCACATCTTCGCGCGCTACGCGTCCGTCGGCGAGCACGACAGCCCGCAGGCCGAGCACTGGCTGGGCCTGTACGTTGGCGCGCAGGTGATCCTGCTGCACTCGGGGGTGATCTGGCTCGAACATCGCCCGCACGCCGGCGGTGCTGTCTGCTACGCCCTTCCGCTGGCCTAGCGCCGCGGCGGCCTCTCGGCCGCGGGCCGGCGGAAGAACGGCCCCGGGAAGAATTCACCTCTCAAGCGCTGCCGGAACCCCGCCGCGCACCACTCTCGCGCCTTCGTGGACGCCTTCCGGGCGCCGTCCGGCGAACCACGCCTGTGCTATAATGACTCGCGTGCTATGCGGTTGTAGTGGCCGCGCCTCACCTGAGAGTAAACCCCATGCTAGATGTCAACGATATCCGCGAGCGGTTCCGCCGGCGCTACGGCATCCACCCGCGCCTGATCGTCTGCGCGCCAGGGCGCGTCAACCTGATCGGCGAGCACACCGACTATAACGACGGCTTCGTGTTCCCGGTTGCGATCGACCGCGCCACCTATGTCGCCGCCCGCCCGCGCGACGACCGGCTCGTCCACGTGGTCGCCGAGGACCTCGGCGCCGAGGACGAGTTCCCGCTCGATGCGATCGAGCGCAGCGAGCGCCAGCACTGGAGCAACTATATCCGCGGCGTCGCCAAGGGGCTCATCGTCGCCGGCCACCGGCTCTCGGGCGTCAATATGCTCATCGCCAGCGACGTGCCGCGCGGCGCCGGGCTCTCCTCCTCCGCCGCGCTCGAGGTCAGCGTCGGCTACGCCTTCCAGGTGCTCAACCGGCTCAACATCCTCGGCGAGGAGCTCGCCCTGCTCGCCCAGGGCGCCGAGAACAACTTCGTCGGCGTCAAGAGCGGCATCATGGACCAGTTCATCTCCGCGCTCGGCGAGGAGGGCCACGCGCTGCTGATCGACTGCCGCGACCTCGAGTACCGGCCGGTGCCGATCCCCGAGTCGGTCCAGATCGTCGTGTGCGACAGCCACATCGAGCGCTCGCTCGCGGCCTCGGCCTACAACCAGCGCCGCGCCGAGTGCGAGGAGGCGGTGCGCCTCCTCCGCCAGTGGTACCCCAAGATCCTCGCCCTGCGCGACGTCAGCGTCGACCAGTTTCGGGCCCACGAGTCCGAGCTGCCCGAGCCCATCCGCCGCCGCGCGCGCCACGTCGTCACCGAGAACGACCGCGCCCTGCGCGGCGCCGAGGCGCTCCAGGCCGGCGACGTCGCCACCTTCGGCCAGCTCATGAACGAGTCCCACGCCAGCCTGCGCGACGACTACGAGGTCAGCATCCCGCCGATCGACGCGCTCGTCGCCGCCGCCCAGGCTGTCAGCGGCTGCTACGGGTCGCGCCTCACCGGCGCCGGCTTCGGCGGATGCACCGTCAGCCTGGTCCACGAGTCGGCCGTCGAGCGCTTCCGCGAGGAGGTGTCCGCCGCCTACCGCGCCGCCTCCGGCCGCGACGTCACGATCTACGTGTGCCGCGCCAGCGGCGGCGTCGGCCGCGCCTACGGCGATGCGTAGCACACAGCGCACAGATCCCGATGGCGACTATTCTGCTCGTAGAAGATGACCCGACGCTCTCCGACACGCTGCGCTACAACCTCGAGCGCGAGGGGTACGCCGTGATCGTCGCCGGAGACGGCGTCCAGGGTCTCGAGCGCGCCCGCCGCGATCAGCCTGACCTGGTGATCCTCGACATCATGCTACCGCGCCTGGACGGCTTCTCGGTCTGCCGCATCCTGCGCCAGGAGAGCGACGTCCCGATCCTGATGCTCACCGCCCGCCAGGATGAGATCGACCGCATCGCCGGCCTGGAGCTCGGCGCTGACGACTACGTCTCCAAACCGTTCAGCCTCGGTGAGCTGCTCGCCCGCGTGCGCGCGATCATGCGCCGCACCGACCGCCAGCCCGCCGGGAGCCGCGAGATCCTCGACGCCGGCGATCTGCGGGTCGATACCGGCTCGCGCCGCGCCTGGCGCGCCGGCGTCGAGCTCAGCCTGTCGCAGAAGGAGTTCGACCTCCTCGCCTGCCTCATGCGCAACCGCGGCATGGTCCTCTCGCGCGATGTGCTGCTTGAGCGCGTCTGGGGCTTCGACTTCCTCGGCGACAGGCGCACGGTGGACGTGCACATCCGCTGGCTGCGCGAGAAAGTCGAGCCCGATCCCGGCCGGCCGACCTACATCCAGACCGTCCGCGGCGTCGGCTATCGCTTCGAGGCCCCGCATAGTGACCAGGTGACAGGGTGACAAGGTGGCGGGTGGTGTCGCTGACCAGGTGACAGGGTGAC
>CALJIC010000204.1 GCA_937974195.1 uncultured Roseiflexaceae bacterium
GCAGTGCGGTTGAGACGTGCGGCTGGTGTGCTGAGGCATGACAACGGGCAAACGACAGGCGTACGCGTTCCCTTGCGGGTCCAGGGCCGCAGGCCCTGGCGCGGGTGGTGCAGGAGGGCCGGCGCCGGCCCTCCTGCCCGGGTGCAGGGCGGAGCGCCTGCAGAACACGCTTGGGTGCAGGGCGGACCACTGCGTAACTCCTGTCACATTAAGAAGAAAAATGAAGTGCGGGGAGGTGCAGCGGCGAAGCCGCCGTCCTCCCCGCCACGTTTTCCTCCCCTCCCAGGTTGGGTGAAGAGACAGAGCGGAACCCAGACGCCGCCGCGCAGCGGCGAGTCGTTACCGCAGCTCCCCGCGGGCGAGCGCGCGGGCGATCTGATTGTGGCGCTCGATGAGCGGCTGCAGCTCGACGCCGAGCAGCCGGCCGTCGCGCACGCGCGTGACCCCGTTGATCACGCTCAGGTCGACGTTCGGCGGCTGGCAGAACACCAGCGCCGCCAGCGGGTCGTGGACGGCGCCGCCGGCGAAGGCCAGCGTGTCGAGCCGGTACCCGATGAAGTCGGCGGCCTTGCCGGGCGCCAGCACGCCGATGTCGTCCCGCCCGAGCACCTCCGCCCCGCCGCGCGTCGCCAGGCGCAGCACATCCGCCGCCCGCAGCAGCGGCGTGCCGGCCTCCTGTGGCGCCCCCTCCTGCGCGGCGAAGCCGAACCCGTCGTAGCCGATCGCGTCGGCGACGCGGTGGAGCAGCAGCGCCTGGCGCGCCTCGGCGAGCAGGTGCGAGCTGTCGTTCGAGGCCGAGCCGTCCACCGCCAGGCCGACGCGCGCGCCGGCGCGCTGGAGGGCGCGCAGCGGGGCGATCCCCGAGGCCAGCCGCATGTTCGAGCTCGGGCAGTGGGCCACCCCGGTGCGCGTGGCCCCCAGGCGCTCCACCTCGGCGCGCGACGGGTGGACCATGTGGGCGTGCCACACGTCCGCGCCGACCCACGCCAGCTCCTCGGCCAGCTCCACCGGCGTCACCCCGAAGTGCTCCAGGCAGTAGTCCTGCTCGTCGCGCGTCTCGGCCAGGTGGGTGTGGGAGTGGACGCCGTAGCTGCGGGCGAGGGCGATGCTCTCGCGCATGAGGTCCTTCGAGACCGTGAACGGCGAGCAGGGCGCCAGCACGATCCGCAGCATCGCGTAGGGCCGCGCGTCGTGGTACTGCTCGATCAGGCGCCGCGAGTCGCGCAGGATGAACTCCTCGTCCTCGACCACCCGATCGGGCGGGAGGCCGCCCTTGGACTCGCCGACCGACATGGAGCCGCGGGCGGCGTGGAAGCGGAAGCCGAGCTCCTGCGCGGCGCGGATCTGGTCGTCGAGCCGGGCGCCGTTCGGCCAGAGGTAGGTGTGGTCGCTCGAGGTGGTGCAGCCGGAGAGCATCAGCTCGGCGATCGCCACCTTCGCGCTGACGTACACCGCCTCGGGGGTGATGCCGGACCAGATCGGGTAGAGCGTGCGCAGCCATGTGAACAGGTCGGCGTCCTGCGCCGCCGGCACGTTGCGGGTGAGCGTCTGGCAGAAGTGGTGGTGGGTGTTCACCAGCCCCGGCAGCACGACCATGTCGCGCGCGTCGATCACCTCGTCGGCCGTCTGCGGCAGCGACGCGCTCGGGCCGACCTGGCGGATGACGTTGTCCTCGACGAGCATCCCGCCGTCCTCGATGCGCGTGTCGGCGTCGTCCATGGTGACGAGCAGCGCGGCGTTTTTAACCAGGAGAGTTGCCATGGGATCCCACCTCTTCGGGCAGCGGAGGCGCGGGCGCAGCGGGCTGCGCCTGCGCCCCGGCGGCTACATCCTCTCGAACAGGATGTCCTGCGCCCCCTGCCACAGCACCAGCCGGCCCATGTCGGCCAGGTGCTCGTGCCCTTCGACGACGGTGAGGAAGTGGTTGCCGGCGAGCTGGCCGACCTTGCTGGCGAAGCGGGTGCTGCCGTAGGGGAACAGGATCTCGGTCTCGCTCAGGCCACCGGGGTAGAACAGAATGTCGCCGCGCGACGGGTGGCTGGTGTGGTTCTCGTAGCCCACGCCGAGCTGGAAGTCGCCGAGCGGTATCCAGCAGGCCTCGCCGCTCCAGCGGGCGTGGATGATCTTCTGGCGGTAGGGGAGGAGCTTCGCGAAGGCGGCGCAGGTCTGCGGCGCAAGCTGCTCCTCCATCTGCGCGACGAATGTGTAGGGGCCGACGGTGATACGGAGCCGTTCCATACGAAGTTTCTCCACAATACAGAGTCTGCGCCCCGCGGCACTGGGGGCGCAGACACCCTACCGAGAGCTCGTGTCGCGGTGCTCCAGCGCCCGCAGCACCCGCTCGGGCGTCATGGGCTGCTGGTTGAGCCACGCGCCGGTGGCGTCGTGGATGGCGATCGCGATCGCGGCGGCCAGCGGCACCAGCGGCATCTCGGACATGCCGCGCGCGCCGTAGGGGCCGTTCGTGTCGGCGCGCTCCAGGATCACCGGGACGATCTCCTCCGGCATGTCGAGCGTCGTCGGCAGCAGGTAGGTGCTGAAGTGCGGCGTCAGCACCTTGCCGTCGCGCATCTGGAAGTGCTCGAGCAGCGCGTAGCCGATCGCCTGCGCCAGGCAGCCCTCGATCTGCCCCTCGACCTGCTGGCGGTTGATCGCCCGGCCCACGTCGTGCGCGCTGACGACCCGCAGCACGCGGACCTGGCCGGTCAGGGTGTTGACCTCGACCTCGACCACCTGCGCGACGTAGCCGTAGCAGTAGTTCGGCGTCCCCGCGCCGCTCCGCGGGTCGAGCGGCGTGGTGGCCGGCGGCCGGAACTGCACGGTGGCGCGCGCCGGGCGCTCCTCGTCCTGCCACTGGCGCAGCGCGGCGCGCGCCGCGTCGTGGACCGCCCGGCCGCCCATAAGGGTCATGCGCGAGGCCGAGGCGCTGCCGGCGTTCGGCGCCTGGCTGCTGTCGTCGGTGATCATCTGCACCCGCTCGAGCGGCAGCCCCAGCGCCTCGGCGGCGATCTGGCGCAGCGCGAGGTGCGCGCCCTGCCCCACGTCCGCGGCGCCGACGCGCACCACCGCGTGCTCGATCGTCGCGCCGCCGTGGAGCTCGACCGTCGCGGTGGCCTGCTCGGGGTAGCCGAACGAGTAGCCGACGTTCTTGATGCCGCAGGCGACGCCGACGCCGCGCCGGATGTGCGCGGGCAGGGGCGCGCCCGACTTCTGCCTGCGCTCGAGATCCGCATGCGCCAGCGCCGCCTCCAGGCACTCGCGCACGCTCACGCCCGGCGGCAGCACGTTCTGGGTCGGCTCGCGGCTGCCCTCGCGGTACAGGTTGATGCGCCGCATCTCGACCGGGTCGATTCCGAGCGCGTGGGCCAGCCGCGTGACCATGATCTCGCTGGCGAACTGAGCCTGCGGCGCGCCGAAGCCGCGGAAGGCGCCGCTCGGGACGTTGTTGGTGTAGACAGCGTAGCCGTCGGCGCTGATGTGCTCGACCTCGTAGCAGCCGCTGGCGAAGAGCGTCGCCACCTTGATGACCTCGGCGCTGGTGGAGGCGTAGGCCCCGCCGTCGGCCACGACCGTGGACTGGACCGCGGTGATGCGGCCGTCGCGGCGGGCGCCCCAGCGGCAACGCACGATCACCGGGTGGCGCTTGTGGTGCGCGATGATCGACTCCTCGCGGCTCCAGACCAGCGCGACGGGCCGGCGCAGCTTCCAGGCGGCCAGCGCCAGCAGGTGCTGGATCGACAGGTCCTCGCGCCCGCCAAAGGCCCCGCCGATCGCCGCGTAGCGCACGACCACCTGCTCCTCGGGGAGCCGCAGCATCGCCGCGATCTGCCGGCGGTCCTCGTGCAGCCACTGGCCGGCGGTCTCGACCACCACGCGCCCCTCGTCGTCCACGAACGCGACGCCGGCCTCGGGCTGGAGGAAGGCGTGCTCCTGCCAGGAGGTGCGGAACTCCTCCTCCAGCACCACGTCGGCCTCGGCGAAGCCGCGCTCGACGTCGCCCTTGCGGATGGGGAGGTGGAACAGGATGTTGCTGCCGCGCTCCTCATGGACGAGCGGGGCGCCGGGCTCCATCGCCGCCAGCGGGTCGGTGGCGGCCGGCAGGTCCTCGTAGGACACGCTCACCAGCCGCGCGCCGGCAGCGGCCGCCTCCTCGCTCTCGGCGACGACCAGCGCCACCTTGTCGCCCTCGAAGCGCACCTTATCGCCGCACAGCACCGGCTGGTCATCCTCGACCAGCCCGTAGGCGTTGTAGGGCACATCGGCCGCGGTGAGCACCGCGACGACGCCGGGGTGCGCCAGGGCGGCGGCCGTGTCGATCTTCAGGATGCGGGCGTGCGGCCGGCGGGCGAAGACGACCTTCAGGTGCAGCATGCCCGGCCGCACCAGGTCGCCGGGGTAGCGCGCCGCGCCGGTGACCTTGCCGAGCGCGTCGGGGCGCTGGATCGATGCGCCGATCAGTGTCTCCATAGGCATATCCCCCGTCACCCCTCCGCCCTGTCTCCGGCGGCGGCCTGCACCGCGTCGAGGATCTTACGGTAGCCGGTGCAGCGGCAGATGTTGCCGCTCAGCGCGACGCGGACCTCGTCGCGGCCGGGCGCCTCGATCTCCTCCAGCAGCTTGGCCCCGGCCATGATCATGCCGGGGATGCAGTAGCCGCACTGCACGGCGCCGTGCTCGATGAACGCGCGCTGCAGCGGGTGGAGCGCCTCGGCCGTGGCCGCCAGCCCCTCGATCGTCGTCACCGGTGTGCCGCGCGCCTGCGCCGCCGGGGTGAGGCAGGCCATCACCGCCTGCCCGCCCAGCCAGACGGTGCACGCGCCGCACTCGCCCTCGGCGCAGCCCTCCTTCGTCCCCGTCAGCCCGGCGTCCTCCCGCAGCGCGTCGAGCAGCGTCTTGCGCGGGCTCAGGGTGACCGGCGACCCGTTCACCGTCGTGACAATCTCATCGCTGGCCGTCTGTGGCGGCGCCGCGTGCTGCGCCTGCGCCCCGCCGGGCGTCTCCAGCAGCACGACCCGCTCCGGCCAGCCCTCGCGCTCGCGCCCGGCGGCGATCCGCGCGAGCCCGTCGGCCACCAGATTCGCCAGCGCCGCGAGCCGGTAGGCGGCCGAGCCGCGGACATCGTCGATCGGGCGGGCGTCGGCGCACGCCAGCCGCCCGGCCTCGGCGCACACCTCGGGGTCCAGGCGCTTGCCCGCCAGGAAGGCCTCGACCGAGGGCGCCCTGATCACCGTCGGCGCCAGCGCGCCGAGCGCGACGCGCGCCTCCTTCACGGCCGGCGGCTGGCCCGCATCGCCACCAGACGCGCTGTCGAAGGTCACGACCAGCGCGATGTTGATCACCGAGATCGCCTGGGCGCGGCGCAGCCCGAGCTTGAGGAACAGGCCGCGCTGGTCGGGCCGCAGCGCCCTGAAGCGGATCTCGCGCACCAGCTCGTCCGGGCGCAGCGCCGTCTGGCGGAAGCCGGGGTAGAAGTCGGCCAGCCGGACCGTGCGCTCGCCGTCCAGGCTGGCGAGGACCAGCTCGGCGTCCAGCGCCAGCAGCGGTGCGATCGTATCGTTGGCCGGCGACGCGGTCACCAGGTTGCCGGCGACCGTCGCGCGGGTGCGGATGGGCGGCGCCCCGATCTCCAGGCAGGCCTGGGCCAGCGGCAGGGCGTCGCGCACGCAGTCCGCCGAGGCGATCACATCGTTGTGCGTGGCGAGCGCGCCGATGCGGATGGTGTCGCCCTCGCGCCGGATCGCCTTGAGGCCCGGCAGGCGCGTGATGTCGACCAGCGTCGCGGTCGGCCGCACGCCGCGCCCGAGCTCGACCAGCACATCGGTGCCGCCCGCGACGATCCGCGCGCCCGCGCCGTGCTGCCGCAGGAGCTGGAGCGCCTCGTCGAGCGACGCCGGCTGATAGTAGGTTTGCCACATAGAAATGTCCTCCGCCGTCGTGACACCCCGGCGGGCGTCTCTATCAAGATGTAGGTGTCACCAGGCGTCCGATCGGATGGTCGATCACGATCTTACCATCCCGAGCGATCGTCGTGCCGCGCACCAGGGTTCGCACGACCCGCCCGCGCAGCGTCCGGCCGACGTACGGGCTCTGCCGGTGGCGGTACAGCAGCTCGTCGGCGCGCAGCGCCGCGCTGTGCCCGAGGTCCACCAGCGCCAGGTCGGCGTCCGCCCCGACGGCGATGCGCCCCTTGGCCGGCGCGAGGCCGAAGCGCCGCGCGACGTTCCAGGCCGTCACGCCGGCGATCGTCTCGAGCGGCAGGCCGCGCCGGGCGTGTCCCTCCTCAAGCAGCACCTGCAGCGTGGACTGGCAGCCCGAGATGCCGCCCCAGATGCGGAAGAAGTCGTCGCCGGTCTTCATATCCGGCGGGGCCGGCGAGTGGTCCGAGGCGACGATCGCCAGGTCGCCGCCGAGCAGGTGCTGCCAGAGCGCCGCAACCTCATCCGCCGGGCGCAGCGGCGGGGCGCACTTCGCCACCGCGCCCAGCGCCTCCAGATCGTCCTCGGTCAGCGCCAGGTAGTGCGGGCAGGTCTCGCAGCTCACATCCGCCCCGCGGGCGCGCGCCTCGGCCACCAGCCGCACCCCGCGCCCGGTGCTGACGTGGACGATGTGCAGGGCGCAGCCGGCCTCTTCGGCCAGCAGGATCGCGCGCTGGATCGCCTCGGCCTCCGCCAGCGCCGGGCGCGAGCGGGCGTAGTCGCGGGCCGTCACGCGCCCTTCGGCCACGGCGCGGCGCGCCAGCGCGCTGGTCAGCTGATCGCTCTCGGCGTGCACCGCGACGATGCGCCCGAGCCTCGCCGCGCGGACCATGCCCTCGTACAGCGTCAGGTCATCGGCGGCCGGGAAGTCGTCGATGCCGCTCTGCGACATGAAGGCCTTGAAGCCGACGACCCCGCGCGCCGCCAGCTCGTCGAGCCGGTCGAGGTTCAGCGGGGTGAGCCCGCCCCACAGCGCGAAGTCTACCACACTGGCGGCCTCGGCCGCGGCGCGCTTGGCGTCGAAGCTCGGGCCGTCGAGGGTCGGCGGGTGGGCGTTGAGCGGCATCTCGAAGCAGGTGGTGCCGCCGCCGGCGGCGAGCGCGGCAGAGCCGCTCGCCCAGCCCTCCCACTCCGTCCGCCCCGGCTCGTTGAAGTGCACGTGCGCGTCGATCAGGCCGGGGAAGATGTGCAGGCCGACGGCGTCGACGCTCTCGCGCGCCTCGCCCGCCAGCTCGGGCTCCAGCGCCGCGATGCGCCCTTCGGCGACGCCGATGTCGGCCCGCTCCACGCGCTCGGGCGTGACGACCGTCCCGCCGCGGATGATCAGGTCATAGTTGGGCATAGGCTTCGCGCACGCGTGACGCGTGCAGGTGGAACGAATGGCCTACGTGCTAAGCTCCTCCGCCGCCAGCATTACGAAGCGCTCCAGCACATCGAGCGCCGCCGCCACATCCTCCTCGGCCACCGACTCGGCCGGGTTGTGGCTGACCCCGCCCCTGCAGCGGACGAACAGCATCGCGACCGGCGCCAGGGCCGCGAGCACGGCGGCGTCGTGGCCGGCGCCGCTCGGCAGGGCGTGCGCCTGCAGGCCGGTCTCTTCGACCGCGCGGCGGAGCAGGCCGCTCAGCGCCGCGTCCATCGGCACCGGCGGGTGCTCCTGAACGAGCTGCCAGCTCAGCTCCAGGCTGCGCGCCGCGGCGATGCGCTCGGCCTCCGCCCGCAGCCGCTCGATGGCGCGCCGGCGGGTCGCGTCGTCCTGGTGGCGCACGTCGAGGCTGAGCGTCGCCCGCCCGGGGATCACGTTGGTCGCGCCCGGCAGCGCCTCGATCTGTCCGACCGTCGCCACCAGGCCCACCTCGGCGCGCGCCGTGGCCTCGGCGGCGAGCACCAGCTCGGCGGCGGCGCACAGGGCGTCGCGGCGCAGCGCCATCGGCACCGTCCCGGCGTGGCCCGCCTCGCCCTGGAAGGAGATGCTGAAGCGGCTCTGGCCGGCGATCGCCGTCACCACGCCGACCGGCAGGCCGAGCGCCTCGAGCACCGGCCCCTGCTCGATGTGCACCTCGCAGTAGCCGATCAGCTCTTCAGCCTGCCGCCGCGCGCCAGCCAGGTCGCCCAGGTCGCCGCCGAAGGCGCGGATCGCCTCCGCCAGCGTGATCCCGTCCGGGTCCGTCCGCTCGAGCCACGCCGGGTCGAACGTGCCGGCCAGCGCCGAGCTGCCCAGGTAGGCGGTGCGGAAGCGCAGCCCCTCCTCATCGGCGAACGCCAGCACCTCCACCGCGAAGGGCAGGCGCTCGCCGCGCTCGTGCAGGCGCTCGACACAGGCCAGCGCCGCCAGCACCCCCAGCGGGCCGTCGTAGCGCCCCGCGTCGCGCACGCTGTCCAGGTGCGAGCCGAGCAGCAGCGTCCTCGCGCCCGCGCGCCCGGCCTCGTAGCGCCCGATCAGGTTGCCGACGCTGTCCCGCCGCACCGTCATGCCCGCCGCGCGCATCCAGCTCGTGACGAGCTCCTGCGCGCGGCGCAGCGCCTCAGTCCCGTAGCGGCGCGTCAGGCGGCCCGGCTCCTCGCTGATCGCGGCGAGCGCATCGCAGCGCTCCATCAGGCGGCGTGCGGTGCTCATGGGATCTGCGCCCCCTGGTCCACCCAGGCGCCCAGCAGCGCCCGCTCCTCGTCGGTCATGCCGGTCTTGTTGCCGAGCGGCATGCTCTTGGTGACGACCGCGCGCTCCTTGATGCGCTGCGCGAGCGCCCGGATCTGCTCGGGGGACTCGAGCACGACCCCCGCGGGCGGCGCCGTGAACTGCGGGTCGGTCGGCGCGGCGGCGTGGCAGGTCACGCAGCGGCGCTCGATGACCGGCTGCACCGCGCTGAAGGACACCTGCCCGCTCGCCGCCGCGCTCGACGAGCCCCGGGCCCACGCGATCAGCACGAACACCAGCGCCAGCGCCAGCAGCGCCGAGGCGGCCGCGAACCGCAGCCAGCCGGGGTAGTAGAAGCGGATGTTCATGAAGTGCCGCACCGCAGCGCTGCCGACCATCAGGATCGCCAGGATCAGCCAGTTGAGCGTGTGCCCGTAGGTGCTGGGGAAGTGGTTGCTGATCATGGTGAAGATGACCGGGAAGGTCATGTAGTTGTTGTGGATCGAGCGCTGCTTGGCGCGCGCCGAGAGCGCCGGGTCCTGGTCCCGGCCGGCCAGGGTGGCCGCCACCAGCTCGCGCTGCGAGGGCACGATGTGGAACCAGACGTTGCCGGTCATGAGCGTGCCGAGCAGCGCCCCGACGTGGATGAACGCCGCGCGCCCGCTGAGCAGGCGGCTCAGGCCGAAGCTCACGAGCAGCAGCAGCACCAGGCAGATCACGAAGGTCAGCGTCGGGCGCTGGCCCAGCGGCGAGCGCCAGATCAGGTCGTAGACGAACCAGGAGCCCACCAGCACGCCGACGCCGATCGCGGTCGCGGTGGGCGCGCCGATCGCGGCGACCTGCGGGTCCACCATGTAGGCCGCGCCGCCCATGTAGTACACCAGCACCAGCAGCCCGATCCCGCTGAGCCAGGTCGTCAGGTTCTGGAACATGAACCAGTGGACCTTCTCGGGGTAGGGGTGGCCGGCCGGGAGGAGCTTCTTCTCCACCTCGTAGAAGGCGCCGCTGTGGAGCAGCCAGATCTTGCCCTGCACGCCCGGCCGCGGCGGCTCCACCGGCCGCAGGTTGCGGTCGAGCCAGTTGAACAGCAGCGAGTTGCCGATCCACATGATCCCGGCGATCACGTGCACCCAGCGCAGCAGCATGTCGAGCAGTTCGCGCAGCGTCCCGTCCATAGGCATTCCTCGAAGTTCGGCGGCTCACGCGGCGGCCGCGCACCACGCCCCTTCAGCGGCTTCGCGGCGGGAGAGGAGGCTCGCTCGGGCGGCCGCGCCCGCGCTGGCGGGTCGGGGGAGGCGGCGCGCCCTTCACACTTCCCGGCGGAGCGCCTGCGCAGCAGGCCGCCCGGGCGACCGCTTCAGGCGTGGTCTCTAGCGCTGCGGCGCCCCGGCGCCGCCGGCGGGAGGTTCGGAAGAGCCGCGCCCCCCGGCTTCCGAAGACACGACATCGAGCAGGCGCAGCCGGGCGATCTTGCCGATCTCGGCCAGCGCCGTCGCCACCTCCTCGTCGGGCGAGTTGCGCAGCCGGGCGGCGAACTGGGCTAGGATGGAGGTCTTGTTGTGCTCGCGGGCGCAGATCACGAACGGGAAGCCGAAGCGCTCGCGGTAGGCCTGGTTGAGGCGCGTGAACTCGGCGTACTCGTCCGGCGTGAGCTGGCTGAGCCCAGCGGCGGCCTGCTCGCGGGTGGACTCAGGCGTGAGCTCGCCGGCCACCGCCGCCTTGCCCGCCAGGTCGGGGTGGGCGCGGATGAGCGCCAGCTGGCGCTCGCGCCCCGCGCGGGCCACGGTGTCGAGCAGCGCCGCGTGCAGCGCATCCAGCGACTCGAACGGGCGCGCCGGCCACGTCTCGGCGGCGATCCAGGGCGAGCCCTCGAACAGAAAGCCGAGCCGCGCGACGAACTCCTCGCGGCTGAGGGCGTTGACATCCTGAAGGGTGAGCATCGCTATCCCGTGGGCTGCATGTCCTTCGCGTGAGCATAGCATACCGCGCCGCCGGGGCTCTGTCCAGCGGCCCGCATCCCGCGGTCACCCTCATATGAGGCGCGGGCATCGTCCCTGCGCGGCACCGACGCGCCGTGATTCAATGCCGAAGGGGCGCATTGGGGACGCAGCACGCTGCGCCCCCAATGCGCCCCTACAGTGCCGCTACCTGCGCTCCCGCTCGTTGAGCAGCCCGAGGCGGGTGCGCGCCTGGGTGAAGACGTTCTCGATCCGCAGGACCCTGACCACGGCGTCCTCGACGCCGCCCACGCCGTCCTCGAGCTCCTCGCACAGCCGGGCGACCTCGGCGGCGCCCACGAGCGCACTGCTGGACTTGAGCCGGTGCGCGCACTGCGCCAGCGTGCGCAGGTCGCCCCGCGCAGCCGCGGCGCGCATGCTGTCGAGCAGCGCCGCGCCGTCCTCGATGTAGCTCGCGATCAGCGAGGTGAGCCAGGGCCGCGACGGCGTCTCGCCCGAGTCTCCGGCGCCCTGGTCGGGCTCGCCCGCTCCGTTGCCCCGTTTGCCGTTCCCCGCAGCGCCCCGAGCCGAGGCCGTCCCTCCCACCTCGTGCGCCCGCTGGCCGCTGGCGGCGGAGAAGCGCTCTAGCGCCGCGCGCAGGTCGTGCAGCCAGACCGGCTTGCTCAGCACGTCGTTCATGCCGGCGTCCAGGTAGCGCTCGCGGTCCCTCGCCAGCGAGTCCCCGGTGACCGCCACGATATAGGGCTGCTGCGGCGGCGGGAGGGTGGAGCGCACCGTTCGCACCACTTCCACGCCGTCCACGTCGGGCATGCGGACGTCGAGGAACAGCAGGTCGTAGCGCTGGCGGGCGAGCGCCTCGAGCGCCGCCGCGCCGTTCGAGACGATCTCCGCCTCGTGGCCGAGCGCGTCGAGCAGGTGGGCGAACAGCTGCCGGCTGACGCGGTCGTCGTCCACGATCAGCACGCGCAGCGGCTGCATCAGCGGCTGCCTCACGGCGGCCAGCGGGGACGCGAGCGGCTGCCGGTGGATCAGACGCGCCAGGAGCGCGCGCAGGTGGGGCTGCTTGACCGGGCGGTAGAGCGCGCCCTGGAACAGCTCCGCCTCAGCCGGCGGGAAGGTCTCCCCGAGCCACGCCAGCCGGACGATCGCCATCCCGGCGGCGTCGGCAGCCCGCAGCGCGCGCGCTAGGTCCACGCACGGCTCGGGCGGCAGCCCGAGGATCGCCACATCGAAGCGCCAGCCGCGCGCGACCACCTGCAGCGCCTCCTCCGGCGAGCCGCACACCTGGACGCCCACGCCAAGCGCCGCCAGCTGCGCGGCCAGCGCGCGCCGCGCGGAGCTCTCCTGGGCGACGAGCAGCGCCTGCCTGCCGGCCAGCACGCCGGGCTCGTCGTCCAGATCCTGCCACTTGCGCGGCGCCTCTACGCGCAGCGTGAAGAAGAACGTCGAGCCGCTCCGCCCGTCGCTCTCGACCCACATCGTCCCGCCCATGAGCTGGCACAGCTGCCTGCTGATCGCCAGCCCGAGCCCGCTGCCGACGCGGCGCCGCGCCGAGGACGAGTCGATCTGGCTGAACGGCTGGAACAGCTCGCCGACCCGGTCCAGCGGGATGCCGATGCCGGTGTCCCGAACCTCGAACCGCAGCTCGCAGCGCTCGTCGGCCAGCGCCGACGCGCTGACCACCGCCGCAACCTCGCCGCGGTCGGTGAACTTGACCGCGTTGCTGAACAGGTTGACCAGGATCTGCTGCAGCCGGACGCGGTCGCCCACGATCAGGAGCGGCACGCCCGGCTCGATCCGGTAGCTGAGGTCGAGGCGCTTCTCCGCGGCGGGCAGCGCGACCTGCTCCAGCGCGTCCTCGATCGTCCCGCGCAGATCGAAGGGCTCGCGCGCCAGCTCGAGCCGGCCCACCTCGATCTTCAGGTAGTCGAGCGTGTCGTTGAGCTGCTCGAGCAGCGTGCGGCTGCTGGCGCGCGCCACTTCGACCAGCGCGCGCTGCTCGGGGCTGAGGTCGGTGCGCAGCAGCAGCTCAGTCACGCCGACCACGCCGTTCATCGGGTTGCGGATCTCGTGGCTCATCTGCGCCAGGAACGCCCCCTTGGCCCGCGCGCCGGCCTCCGCAGCCTCGCGCGAGGCGCGCAGCTCCTCGAAGAGCCGGGCGTTCACCACCGCCACGCTGATCTGGTCCGCCAGCAGCGACAGCAGGGCGAAGTCGTCGTCGGTGAGCTGCGGCTCGCCGGTGGACTCGACCGCCAGCGTGCCGATGACCTCCCCCTCGTGGGTCTTCAGCGGCGTGATGATCGCCTGGCGGGTGCCCGGCTTCGCGAAGATGAAGTCCGGGTCGGCGTCCGCGTCCTGCACGAACGCCGCGCGCCCGGTGCGCACCACGCGCCCGGAGACGCCCCGGTCCACGCGGATGGGCGACATGACCTCGTCGTAGCCGGTCCACGCCTGGGGGTTCAGCTGGTCGCCCTCGCGCAGATAGATGCTGACCATCTGGTAGCCGAACGCCTCGCAGATCTGCGCGACCACCACCTCGAAGATCTCGTCCAGGCGCAGCGAGGTGCTGATCGCGCGCGCGACGCGCTGCATCGTCTCCTGCTGGGCGAGCAGAAAGCGGCGGGTGGCCTCGTCGCGCGCCTGCTTGGTCACATCGCGCATGGTCACCAGCCAGCCGCCCGGGCGCCCGCGGTGGTCCGCGAACGGCGCGACGCTCACGTCGTAGAGGCGGCGCGGCTCACGCTCGTCGACGATCGTCGCGCGCTGCTCGGCGAAATTGGACGCGAGCGCCGCGAGCGCCGGGTGGTCGCCGAAGACCTCGGCGGCCGGCTGCCCGACGACCGCGGCGGCCGAGCGGCCGAAGAAGTTCTCGGCGGCGGGGTTGATGTCCACGACGCGGCCGCGGCTGTCGACGACGATCACCCCGTCGCGCATGCCGAGCACGATCACATCGCGGGCGATCGGCAAGATGTCCAGCAGCCGGTTACGCAGCAGCCCCCAGCCGAGGAGCAGGCTGCTCAGCGCGAACGCGAACGGCGTCGGGTCGATCCCGCCGAACGGCGGGATGCGCGCCAGGTACATCACGTTCGCCGCCCACGGCGTGATCGCGCTGACCAGCAGCAGGACGATCTGCCGCATGTGCAGGCGCGAGGCGTAGAGCGCGCGCATCACCAGCAGCACGCTGCCGAGCGCCATCGCCAGGTAGGAGTAGCCGGCGTGGACCCAGAACCAGGGGCCGTACTCGATCTCCAGCCGGGCGAGCGGGGAGGCGGCCACCAGCTCGATCGAGCGCCACACCACGTGGTGCCACTCGTTCGTCAGCACCAGCGCCAGCGTCAGCGCCGGGATGGCGAGCAGGGCAAGCAGGTGCCGGCCGCCCAGCCAGGTGGCCCGCCCAGCGAAGCGCCCGGCGAAGACCAGCCAGGCGACCGGCGCCGTGACGATGCCGAGGTACTGAAGCTTGGCCCACAGCACCTTGCTCGCCTCATTGACGGCAGCGATCTCGAGCCCGTAGCCCAGCGTCCACTCGGCGACCGCGAGCGAGAGGAAGGCCAGCGACACGGCGCCGGCCACCGACGTGTGGCGAAAGGCGTAGATCACAAGGACGCTGCAGAGCACCGCGGCGGCGAAGAGGGGTAGGACGTACGGAAGCGCCGGTGGATGCATCGGCCGACCTCCCATCGTGCATCGACGAGCCGCGTGAGCTGAAGAAGCGCTCGCTGGCCGGATGGAAGTAGGACAACATCTCTCTAAGAGAGACCGATAGACACCCGGACAATGATACGCTCCACGCGGACCGGTTGGCAATCGTTACGATGCGCTGCCGGGCGGAAGGTGCGGAGACCCCTCCGCGCATTCTCTTCCGCTCGCCTCGCCGCGCAGGGCAGCAGGCTGCCCTACGTGCCTCTCCCCGAGCTGCTGGCCCCGCCGCACAGGGAGGTGTGGAGGGATCGCCTCCACACTTATATATCACGAGCCCTGCCGCGCAGGAGGGTGACGTGGGGGATAGTCTATCCATTATGATGGCGAAACCCTTCGCGCTGGTATACCTTTGGTATACTAGAAGTGCATGGCGAGGCAGCCACGGCGATAACATAGAGCGCCTGATGAAGCACAGCGACTCCTTCGGCTCCTGGGTACGCCGCCGGCGCAAGGCGCTCGATCTGACTCAGAGCGAGCTGGCCCAGCTGGTCGGCTGCGCCCTGCAGACGGTGAAGAAGATCGAGGCGGACGAGCGGCGGCCCTCGCGCCAGATGGCGGAGCGCCTGGCGCAGCACCTGCAGGTCGCGCCCGACGAGCGCCCGGCGTTCCTGCGGGTGGCGCTGGCGGAGCAGGGAGTCTACGCGCTGCCCTCCGCCGAGCAGGAGGGCGTGCGGCTCACGCCGCTGCCGCGCCTCGGGCCGGACGCCCTGCCGGCGCCGCCGACTCCGCTGATCGGCCGCGAGAGCATGCTGGTCGAGGTGGCGACGCTGCTGCGGCGGCGCAGCGCCCGGCTGATCACGCTGGTCGGCCCGCCGGGGATCGGCAAGACGCGCCTCTCGATCGCCGCGGCGCGGCGGGCGCGCACCGCCTTCCCGGACGGAGTCTGGTTCGTGGCGCTCGCCGCGCTGACGGCGTCCGAGCAGGTGCTCGAGGCAGTGGCCGGGGCGCTGGGGGTGCGCGAGAGCGAGCATGAGCCGCTCGAGAAGAGCCTGCACAGCGCCCTGCGCGACCGGCGCATGCTGCTGGTGCTGGACAACTTCGAGCACCTGATCCCCGCAGCGCCGCTGGTCGCCGATCTGCTCGCCGCCTGCCCCGCGCTCACACTGCTGGTCACGAGCCGCGAGGTGCTCCGGCTGCGCGCCGAGCACGTCTACCACGTCACGCCGCTGGCGCTGCCCCACGGCGGCCCCGATCAGCCGCCCGCCGCGGCGCTGCGCGCCCCCGCCGTGCGCCTGTTCCTCGAGCGCGCCCGCGCCGCCAACCACTCCTTCACCGTGACCAGCGCCGACGTCCCGGCGCTGGCCGAGATCTGCCGCCGGCTGGACGGGCTGCCGCTGGCGATCGAGCTGGCCGCGGCCCAGGCGGGCCTGCTCGGGCCGTGCGAGCTGCTGAGCCGGCTCGAGCGGCGGCTCGACCTGCTCGCCGACGGGCCGCGCGACCTGCCGCCGCGCCAGCAGACCCTGCGCGGCGCGATCGCCTGGAGCTACGACCTGCTCACGCCCGACGAGCGGCGGGCGTTCGCCTGGCTCGGCGTCTTCACCGGCAGCTACACCGCCGACGCGGCATGCGCGCTGGTGGCGCCGGGCGAGTGGCGGCGCGGGATGGCGCTGCTCAACGCGCTGGCGCAGAAGAGCCTGCTGCAGCGCGAGCAGCCCGGCGCGGAGACGCAGCGCTTCAGCATGCTCGAGTCGATCAGCGAGTACGCCCTCGAGCAGCTGCGCGGGCTGGGCGAGGAGGAGCTGGCGCGCGAGCGTCACGCCGCCTACTACCTGGACCTCGCCACGCAGGCCGAGCGCGCGCAGCACCTCCCGTCGCGCGGCGACTGGCTGAGCCGGCTGGAGGCCGAGTACGAGAATCTGCGGGCCGCGCTGGCGTGGGGCCTGGGGGACCCAAGCATCAGCCCGGGGGAGCGGGCGGCGACGCTGGGGCAGGCGCGGGCTGCCGCGGGGGTGCGGCTCGCGGCGGCGCTGGGCTGGTTCTGGCCGGCGCGCGGCCACCTGCGCGAAGGGCGGCAGCGGGTGCAGGACGCCCTGGCGCTCGCGGCGCACGTCGCGCCGGGCATACGGCCGAAGCTGCTGGCGGCGCTCGGCGAGCTGGCCCTGTACCAGGACGACCTCCCGACCGCCGTGGCGGCGACCGAGGAGGCGCTGGCGCTGTTCCAGGCCCTGGGCGACCGGCCGGCCGAGGCGTGGACCGGCTACCAGCTCGGGCTCGTGCTGTCCGAGCGCGGCGAGAGCGCGGCGGCCGAGGAGCGCTACCTGGCCAGCCTGGCGCTGTTCCGCGAGCTCGGCGACCAAGTCGGCGTGGCGGCGGCGCTGCGCGACCTGGGCCGGATCTACGTCGGGCGCCGGGAGTTCGCCGCCGCGCGCGCGGCCTTCGCCGAGAGCATCGAGCTGCTGCGGCGGCTCGGCGATACGCCCGGCATCGCGTGGACCCTGCTCGGCATGGCGCAGGCGGCCGCCGACGAGGGGGACGCGGCGGGGGCGCGGCGCTACGCGGACGAGAGCGCGGCGCTGTTCGAGGTCGGCGCCGACGAGCACGGGCTGGGGTGGGCGCGCCACCTGCAGGCGGTGGCGGCGATCAAGGGCGGCGACTGCGCGGCGGCGCTGCGGTACGCCGAGGAGGGCCTGGCGCTGTTCCGCAAGCACGAGAACCTGAGCGGCATCGCCTGGACACAGCTCTGCCTGGCGCAGGCCCACATCGAGCAGGGCCGGGCGCAGGAAGGGCGCGCCTGCTGCCGCGAGGCGCTCGAGCTGGCGGCGCGGGTCGGCTGGCTCGACGCGCTGACCTTCGCGCTCGAGATGCTGGCCGGCGTGGCGGTGGCGGAGGGGCGCGCCCGGCGCGCGGCGCGGCTGCTGGGCGCGGCGGCGGCGCTGCGGGAGCGGCACGACAAGCACCGGCCGCCGTCGGACCGGGGCTGGTACGGGCGCATTATCGGTGCGGTGCGCCGGGAGTTGGGCGGAGAGGCGCTCGCGGAGGAGTGGGCGTCCGGGCAGGCGCTCACGGCCGAGGAGGCGGCGGCGCTGGGGCTGGAGGGGTAGGCGAGGCCCCACGGCCGGCGGCATGGTGCGCAACGCTCGGAGATGCCTGAGCCAACCGTCGTGGCGCGCCGGAGGTGCCGAGCAGGAACTGTCTCCCAGCTCAGGTGAACGTATCTAGGCCCACCTACGCCTCAGCGCGGGTGGGCATCTTTGTGCCCGCTGTGGAGCAGCGGCTCGACAATGCGCGGCCCGATGAAGCCGGCGCCGCCGGTGATGAGAACACGCGGGCGCAAGACTCCAGCAGCTACAGGGCGGAAGCTCATAGTGGCACGAAGCGGCACACCCCGCGGCACGCCCCGCACCACAAATAATACTTCCGTCCATCGCGTCGGTGCTCTGCTAGCACCATAATCACCTTTGGCAACTCCTACAGCCTCTCCAAGAATTCTGCACATTATCTG
>CALJIC010000205.1 GCA_937974195.1 uncultured Roseiflexaceae bacterium
CACGTTGAGGTCGGCGATGTCGATGCCGAGCTCCATCGTCGGCGAGCAGAAGAGCGCCTTGAGCTTGCCCACGCGGAAATCGCGCTCACGGTTCTGACGTCGCTCCTGCTCAACCTGACCTGTGTGCTCGCCGCCGGTCATATCCACCAGTTGCAGGGCGATCTCCCGGTAGAGCCGCACGAAGAAGGGATTGGGCCGCGCGCCAGGGTCGAACTCCAAATTCATACGCCGGGTGCGGATCGGATCGCGGGCCACCGTGCCGTCGCCCGGACACCAGAGCAGCGTATCGGCGCGCACCTGCACCGCCTCGCCGTGCTCGCCGGCGACCCCGATGAGATAACCTGCGCTGCGCAGGGCTGCGACAAGGGCTGTCACGAGCTTGCCGTACTCATCTAGCGTGAGGCTGGCGTTGAGGCCGGGCCAGGTCTGGCGCGCGCGCAGGAAGCGGCCGAGGGTCGTATTCGCGCCGAGGCTACGCTCCCCACGTTGGCCTACGGGTACGCCAGGGAGCACAAAGCGGCTGGCGGTGGCCAACACCTCGTGCTGATCGAAGGCCCAGCGCTCGTGGAGTTGGCCGCGGGCGCGCTGCTTGAGGCCCTCCTGGAACTCAGGCTCAAGCACTTCGGCGCTCAGGGCCAATTCGCGGCGCATGTAATCGAGCAGCGCCCGAGCGACCCGCAGGCGTGTCTCAGGCGTGGCACCCTCGAGGATGGGATGCGTCTGCCAGAAGCTCTCGGTGGCCGCGATCTCGTCGAGCATATCGTATGTGACGACAAGCAGGCCACACTGCTCTAGGTTGGGCTGAACCAGGCGCCAGCCACGGCGCAGATCCTCGTAGATTCGGTACTCGATCAACTCCTTAAAAGTGGTCCGCATACGCCGCGCGTTCGGCCCGACCACCGGCTCACGGGCGATCGCATCATCGGGCAAACCAAGCTGCTGCACCGTCTCCCTGGCGATGCGGGTGTAGTCGAGCCCTTCGGGGGCGGTGGCCACAGCACGGTAGATAGCGGCACGCAGCAGGGCCGTGTTCACAAAATCGTTGAAGTGGCCGGCCTGGAGCGAGGCATCCTGGCGGTTATCGGTGAAGCTCAGGAGCTTGCGCGCATCGTCCTTGAGGGCGGGATCAGCCCGCATCTGTGTGATCGTCGAGAGCGTGAGCAGCGTCGTCGCGGTGCTGCGACCCTCGCTACTCAGACGGGCAAGCTTTGCGAAGTCGGCCTGGCGTTTGGTGTAGAGCTCCCCGCAGCGCAGGCAGGTCAGAAACGGGGCCGGGACGAACCAGCTACGCAGGGTATCGGGGGCCCCAGGGGCGCCCACCGTGCCGGTCGGCCGTACAAAAAGCCGGCGCGGCTGGAACGGCACGTACTCCGGCTTAAGTTTCGGTCCACTCTTGCGCTGGACAAACCATGTCTCCGGCAGCAGATCCAAATGCTCGTCGGGCCAGAAGCCGTCCGGGTCGGTAAGCAGATAACCAACCCGCCGATCGCCCGAGTCGTCGCTCTCAAGCAGCGAAGGCGGCCGCGGAATCACGGTTCCAGCCTGGTCGTCGAGCGTGCAGAGATAGTACTCCTGTCCACAGGTACGGCAGAAGACCAGCGGGTAGAGCAGATGGTCAGGCGCGTTGGGGGCATAATGCTGGCCCTCCAGAGTCAGGGCCCGCTGGTCCGCGGGAGCGATGGTCGCATAGACCGCGCCACCCTGGGAGAAGAACTGGTGGAGCTTGAAGGCGAAGCCCGGCGAGTGCTCAGGGCTACGGAGCTGGCTGCCGCGCAGGAAGAGCTGCTTCAGACGGTGGGCACAAGTTTCAAGGGGCACCCCGGTGCGCTCGGCAAGCTCCTGAGCCCCCATCAGCAGCGTCACCGGGTCACGGCGGCGCAGGCGGCCCTCGTCCTCACGCAGGCCAAAACGATCCTCAACCCAGGCGGCCAACGGGTTACGCGCGAAGCTCTCCCAATCAGTGGGGAGCGGGCCAGCCAAGGCTGCCTGTAGCTCGGCCGTCGTCGGGGGGGTTGAGCGGGCGAGGCTCCAGCGCAGCGTCTCGTCGATCACTTGCTCTGGAGTGACGGGCGCGCCGAAGATCGTGCTTGCGACCGCGGCAACTGCGGCGTTGCGCTCGTAGCGGGTCGAGCCGGTGGCCATCGTGGCGCTCGTGCCGATGCACTGAATGGCCGGATTACCCGAGCGCTCACGGAGGCGGCGCACCAGCCAGGCGACATCGGCGCCCTGGCGCCCGCGGTAGGTATGCAACTCATCGAGGACAAGAAACTGGAGGCTGCCGGCGCGCTCGAAGAAGACGCGCTCCTCGGGGCGGGTCAGCATGAGCTCCAGCATCACATAGTTGGTCAGCAGGATATGCGGGGGGCGCTCGCGCAGCGCGGCCTTCTCGGCCTCGCTCTCCTGGCCGGTGTAGCGCGCGAAGCGCACCGGGCACGCGTCGCGGCCGCCGAGATTCTCCGCGAAGCGCTCCAGGGCCTGCTCCTGCGAGTTGATCAGCGCGTTCATCGGGTAGACGATGATCGCGCGGACGCCGCCCCGCTCGGGCGCGTGGCGCAGGATGTGGTCAACGATGGGGATGAGGTAGGTCAGGCTCTTGCCGGAGCCGGTCCCGGTCGTAACCACGTAGTGCGCGCCGGCGGCGGCGAGGTCGACGGCGGCGCGCTGGTGCTGGTGGAGGCGCAGCGAGCGCCCGCCCGAGCGGAACAGCGCCGCGCAGGCCGGGTGGAGGACGCCGCGCGCGGCCAGCTCCTCCACAGTCTCGGCAGGCTGGTAGGCGGGGCTGAGCTGCAGCAGCGGGTCGGGCCAGAGCATGCCCTCGGCGAGCTGCTGGTCCACAAACGCGCGGATGCGAGGGTCGAGGATGCCGAGGAAGCTCTGGACGTACTCGGCGTAGTCGGCGACGACGGTTTCGCGAAGGCGGAAGGCGTCCATGGCTGTCTGGGATACGGCTCAGGTGGCAACTGGGGCACAGTATAGCATCCCGATCGGAAAAGTCCACCGCTCTACGGGCGAGGTGCGCCAGGGCGGGGCGCTGGCTGTCCCAGCGGGCGCCGGGCGCTGCGACGGCGCGCGCCTGCTGGGGCGGCCCTGCTAGCCCGGGCGCTGTGCTGTGCCGCCGGCTCTGCGGTCATGCCACGTGGGCGCTGCCGTCGGGTCGTCCCGGCGGCGCCGGGCGCCTTGGCCGGCGCGTCGGACCCCGGCGGCCCTGGGGAGGGTGCCAGCCCGTCCCGCGCCGCGATGGGTGGCCTCT
>CALJIC010000206.1 GCA_937974195.1 uncultured Roseiflexaceae bacterium
CTCCGCCCTGCACCACCCGCGCCAGGGCCTGCGGCCCTGGACCCGCAAGGGAACGAGGACCGTGCTGGCCTGCCCGTTGTCATGCCCACCTCCACCGATGCCCGTGCCCCAGGCACAGGCTGATGCGCTGGAATGCCCGATTTGGCTGAGACGAGCAGCTGGTGTGCTGCAACGCAACGGGCAGAGTGGTTAAGACGTGCGGCTGGTGTGCTGAGGCATGACAACGGGCGGACTACGCGAGGTGACACCGCTTGCGGGGATGGTTCGGAAGGGGCTGCACAGCCCCTTCCGGCGGGGGAGAGCGCGAGAGGGGTCGCAACCCCTCTCGCTATCAAGCACGCTCTGACCGCACCGCGTAACTCCAATGACGCGGGCCACGCGGCACGAGCAACGCCCGCCGCGCAGCGGTGTATAATGCCCTGCGCAGCAGAGCAGCAAGGAGGCACCGATGAGCACGCCGCCCGGCGAACTGATGGAAGCCCTGGTCTGGACCGCCCCGCGCGTCATGGAGATGCAGCGCCTGCCGGTGCCGCGCCCCGAGCCGGGCGAGGTGCTCCTGGCGGTCAGCGCCGCCGGCATCTGCGGCTCCGAGCTGAGCGGCTACCTCGGCGAGAGCAGCATCCGCGTCCCACCGCTCGTCATGGGCCACGAGGCCGCCGGCACGATCGTCGCCGACGCCGACGCCTCGCTGGCCGACGGCAGCCCCGCGCGGGCCGGGACGCGCGTCGCCTTCAACCCGCTGGTGGTCTGCGGCGAGTGCGACCGCTGCCGCGCCGGGCGGAGCAGCGTCTGCCGCAACCGCAAGCTGATCGGCGCCCACCGCCCCGGCGCCTACGCCCCCTACGTCGCTGTGCCAGCCGCGCTCTGCTTCCCGCTCCCCGCGCACGTCTCCGAGGTCGCCGGGTCGCTCACCGAGCCGCTGGCCTGCGGCGTGCGCGCCGTCTCCCTCGCCGGCCCGGCCGAGCGCCTGGTGGTCCTCGGCGCCGGCCCGATCGGGCTGTGCTGCCTGGTGGCCGCCCGCGCCGCCGGCGTCGCCCAGGTGCTGGTGAGCGACATCTCGCCGCGCCGCCTCGAGGTCGCCCGCGCCTGGGGGGCCGCCGCAACTGTGAACGTGCGCCAGGATGACCTGCTCGCCGCCGTGCAGGAGTTCGCCCCCGGCGGCGCCGACGCCGTGGTCGACGCGGTCGGCACCGGCGTCACCCGCGACCAGGCGGTGCGCGCCGTGGTGCCCGGCGGGCGGGTGGTGTTCCTCGGCCTGCACGACGAGAACGCGACGCTTCACGCCAACTATATCGTGCGCCAGGAGATCGCCGTCCAGGGCAGCTTCGCCTACACCGCGGCCGACTTCGCCCGCGCCTTCGAGCTGATCGTCGCCGGCGCCATCCCGCTCGACGGCGGCTGGCTCGAGGAGCGCCCGCTGGCCGAGGGGCCGCGCGCCTTCGAGGAGCTGCTCGCCGGGCAGGCCGCCGCCACCAAGATCGTCCTGCGCGTTACGCCTACGGAGCACCCATGACCGAGACTTTTCGCGAGATCTACTGGAACGTCGGCGAGACCGTCGGCTCGCTGACCGTCTACCTCTCGGCGATCCTGGCGCTGGCGGTGATGACCTGGGGGTTCCTGCGCGATGTCGCGCGCTGGCGCCGCGGCCGGCCGGCCGCGCGCATCGACCGCCTGCGCGAGCGGGCAGCCGAGTTCCTCACCCAGGTCTTCGGGCAGAAGAAGGTGCTCAAGGACCGCAGCCCGGGCGTGATGCACGCGCTGGTGTTCTTCGGCTTCCTGGCGCTCTTCATCGGCACCGACCTGATCGCCGTCGAGGAGGACTTCACCATCCCGCTCATGGGCCGCGACGCCGGGCGCATCCTGGTCGGCGAGTTCTACAAGACCTACGAGCTCGTCCTGGACTTCATGGGCCTGGTGTTCACCGCCGGCCTGGTCTGGATGGCGGTCCGCCGCTATGTGGTGCGCCCCGACCGGCTGAACACCCGCCCCACCGACACCTGGGTGCTGGCGACTCTGCTGTACATCGCCGTCAGCGGCTTTCTGATCGAAGGGCTGCGCCTCGCCAACCAGACGATCGGCGGCATACCGGTCTACTCCCAGGACTGGGCGGCGCGCTCCTTCGTCGGCTACACGCTCGCCACGCTGTTCCGCGGCGTCGGCCTGGGCGACGGCAGCCCGGCCGGGCTTGGGCTGCACCTGTTCCTCTGGTTCAGCCACACCTTCGTCACCTTCGCGTTCATCGCCAGCATCCCGTTCTCCAAGTACAAGCACATCTTCTACACCCCGCTCAACACCTTCTTCCGCGATGATGCGCCGAAGGGCGCGCTCGAGCCCATCCCGGCGCTCGAGGCCGAGATCGAGAAGGACGAGCCGAAGCTCGGCGTGGCCACGCTCGCCGACTTCACCTGGAAGCAGCGCCTGGACTTCGACGCCTGCATGCGCTGCGGCCGCTGCCAGTCCAAGTGCCCCGCCACCGCCGCCGGCACCGAGCTGTCGCCCAAGTTCCTGATCACCAAGATGGCCGACCTGATGCGCGGCGAGCCGATCCTGCTGCGCGACGGCACCATCGCCCGCGTCCACCCCAACGTGGCCGAGACGGCCAGCGAGGCCGGCGAGGCCGGCCAGCCGGCCGACGGGCAGGAGCGCTGGAAGGTGATCCGCGGCGACGCCGAGCAGCTGCCGCTCTTCGAGCACGGCCTGCTCACCGAGAACGAGATCTGGAGCTGCACCACCTGCCGCGCCTGCATGGAGGAGTGCCCGGCCATGATCGAGCACGTCGACCTGATCGTCGACGTGCGCCGCAACCTGACGATGATCCAGTCCGAGGTGCCGAGCGGCGTCAAGCGCGTGCTGGAGGGGATCGAGCGCCAGGGCAACCCGTGGCGCCTCCCGGCGCGCGAGCGCACCGCCTGGGCCGACGGGCTCGACGTACCGACCATGGCCGAGAAGGAGCAGGTCGACGTGCTCTACTGGGTCGGCTGCGCGCCGAGCTACGACGAGCGCTCCAAGCGGGTCGCCCGCGCCATGGTCCAGCTCCTGCAGCGCGCCGGGGTGGACTTCGCGATCCTCGGCGAGGAGGAGACCTGCACCGGCGACCCGGCGCGGCGCATGGGCGAGGAGCTGCTCTACCAGCAGCAGGCCCAGACGAACATCGAGACCATGAAGCAGTACCGCTTCAAGCGCCTGGTGACCACCTGCGCGCACTGCTTCAACACGCACAAGAACGAGTACCAGCAGTTCGGCGGCCGGCCGGGGGTGGACTACGAGGTGATCCACCACACGCAGCTGCTGGCCGAGCTGGTGGCGCAGGGCAAGCTGAAGCCCACCCAGCCGGTGAACGAGCGCGTCGCCTACCACGACCCGTGCTACATCGGGCGCTACAACGATGTGTACGACGAGCCGCGCGCGCTGCTGGCGAGCATCCCGGGCCTCGAGCTGGTCGAGGCGCCGGAGTGGAACCGCGAGCGCGCCATGTGCTGCGGCGGCGGCGGCGGCAACGTCTGGATGGAGGGCTGGGGCAAGGAGGGCATCAACGTCATTCGCCTGGAGCAGATTCAGAAGGCCGAGCCGAGCACGCTCGCGATGGGCTGCCCGTTCTGCATGGTCATGTTCGAGGACGCCGCCAAGAACACCGGCGTCGACGAGACCCTGGCGCGCAGGGACGTGGCCGAGCTGCTGCTCCAGTCGCTGCCGCCCGAGAACCCGCCGGCCGAGTAGCCGGGAGGCGCGCAGGCGGCGGGGGCCGTAGGAGCGTAGGGCGTGCCACCAGCGCCGAACCGTGTCGGCGGCGGCGCGCCCCTCGCCCGTGCGCGGCGGCTATCGATCCTCTTGCGCCGTGTGATACGATACTTCCAACCGGGACCGCACCCGCGTAGCTGAGGTGATCATGCCGATCGAGCTGCTACCCTCCACAGCTGCCGAGCGTCCCATTCTCGAAAATCTGCTGCAGCTCTACCTGTACGACCTGTGCGACTTCGGCGGGGAGCTGCCGGACGAGCGCGGGCGCTTCTCCTACCCGGAGCTCAGCCACTTCTGGACTGACCCTGGCAGCCACCCGTTTCTGATCCGCGTCGACGGGCGGCTGGCCGGGTTCGCGCGCGTCTCCAACGTCAGCCGCATCCACACGCCCTTCGAGGGGCACTCGGTCGCCGAGTTCTTCGTGCTGCGCGGCTGCCGCCGCAATGGGGTCGGCACCTGGGCCGCGACGCGGCTGTTCGATCTCTTCCCCGGCCGCTGGGAGATCGCGACGCCGGCCAGCAATGTGCCCGCGATCGCCTTCTGGCGCAGCGTCAGCCAGCGCTACACCGGCGGCCGCTACGAGGAGGTCTGGGCGACGCAGGACGGCTGGCGCGGCACGATCGAGTCGTTTGTGTCCCCCTCGGCGCACAGGAGCCAGTAGCCGGCGCCGCTGCGCTCGCCCTCTCTGAAGTCTCTCCGGAGGTGCGGGGCGCTCCTCCGCGCCCGTTACTGGCCGCTGCCCCGCACCTTCTCCCGCAGCGCATCGATCACCACCAGCTCCCCGTTCTCGGCCCGGTAGAACCAGTGGTCCCAGCCGTTGCAGGCCGGCAGCCCGCCCACCAGCGCCCCGATCTGGTGGATCGAGCCGCGCGCCCCGTCGGCCGTGCGCAGCGTCCCGTCCGCCAGCACGGTGGCTGCCCGGGACTCCTGGCCGCCGAAGTACAGCTGCTGGCCCGGCGCGAGCAGCCCGGCCTCCAGCAGCGCCGCGAACGGCACCCGGCGCGCGCTGCGGCGCGTCTGGCGCGCCCCGTACATCTCTGCGTCGCCGCTCGCCTCGGGGATGGCGTCGATGCGCGCCCGCGCCGCCTCGACGTAGCGCGCCTCGCGCTCGATGCCGATGAAGCGCCGGCCGAGCTTCTTCGCCACCGCGCCCGTCGTGCCGGTGCCGAAGAACGGGTCCAGCACCACGTCGCCGGGGTTCGAGCTCGCCATGAGCACCCGGTAGAGCAGCGCCTCGGGCTTCTGGGTGGAGTGCAGCTTCTCGCCGTTCACCCGCAGGCGCTCCGACCCGCTGCAGATCGGCAGCTCCCAGTCGCTGCGCATCTGCTTGCCGTCGTTCATGTCCTTGAGCGCGTGGTAGTTGAACGTGTACTGCTTCTGCTCGCGGGTCTTCTTGCACCACAGCAGCGTCTCGTGGGCGTTGGTGAAGCGCACGCCGCGGAACTGCGGCATGGGGTTCGTGCGCACCCAGACGATGTCGTTCAGCAGCCAGAAGCCCAGGTCCTGCAGCGCCGTCCCGATCCGGTAGATGCAGTGGTAGCTGCCGATCACCCAGATCGTGCCGCTGTCCTTCAGCACGCGCCGGCAGGCTGTGAGCCACTCGCGGGTGAACTGGTCGTACTCCGCGAAGCTCCCGAAGCGGTCCCAGGCGTCGTCCACCGCATCCACGCGGCTCTGGTCCGGCCGGCGCAGCTCCTGCTGCAGCTGCAGGTTGTAGGGCGGGTCGGCGAAGATCAGGTCGACGCTCTTCTCCGGCAGCGTCGCCAGCACCTCGCGGCAGTCCCCCTGGTAGATATGGTCGAGGATGAGGGTCATGGCGTGCTCCGTGGCCGTGCGAGCGGCGTATCCGAATAGGACGTTGCGCTGGTGCAGTTTTGCTATAATACCAGCACTTCTGCCGCAGCCTGTACCCGCAATTGCCCAGAGGAGCCCCCGGTGCCTGCCAACACCCGCCAGCGCCGCGCCGTCCTGTTCGTCACCTGCATCGTCGACCAGATCTACCCCGAGATCGGCCTCGCCGCCGCCGAGCTGCTCGAGCGCCTCGGCGTCGAGGTGCACGTGCCGCGCGGGCTCACCTGCTGCGGCCAGATGGCCTTCAACGCCGGCTTCCGCGACGACGCCTACGCGATCGGCGGGCGCACGATCGAGGTGCTGCGCGGCCAGGGCGACGTGGTGCTGCCCTCCGGCTCGTGCGGCGCGATGATCCGCCACCTCTACCCCGAGCTGTTCCACGGCACGCGCCACCAGGCCGCCGCCGAGGAGCTCGTCGGGCGCACCTACGAGCTCACCGAGTACCTGGTCGATGTGCTCGGCGTCACCGACGTCGGCGCCTCGTTCGAGGGGCGCATCGCCTACCACGACGCCTGCCACGGCCTGCGCTTCATGGGCCTCGGCGAGCAGGCCCGCCTGCTCCTCTCGAACGTGCGCGGCGCCGAGATCGTGCCGCTGCCCGGCGCCGATGTCTGCTGCGGCTTCGGCGGCCTCTTCGCCGTCAAGCAGCGCGCCATCTCGGAGGCCATGCTGGCCGACAAGCTCGAGGGCATCCGGGCGGCCGAGGTGGACCTGGTGGTCACGGGGGACGCCAGCTGCATGACGCAGATCGCCGGCGGGCTCAGCCGCCAGAAGTCCCGGACCCGCGCCCGCCACATCGCCGAGGTGCTGGCCAACAAGGTGGACGCCCGGACGACGTGATCCGCCTCCGTGGAAGCAAAGCGAGAGTCAGCTCGATGACCACACAGCCCGTCGCCTTCTACGACCGCGTCGAGGATGCGCTGCGCGACTCGTCGCTCCAGACGGCGCTCGACCGCGCCACCACGCGCTTCGTCGCCAACCGCGCCAACGCGCTGGCCCAGCTGACCGACTTCGAGGATCTGCGCGCCCGCGCCCGCGCCATCCGCGCCGGCGCCCTCGCCCGCCTCGACGATCTGCTCGTCCGCCTGGCCGAGAACGTCGAGCGGCGCGGCGGCCACGTCTGCTGGGCCGAGGACGGCCAGCAGGCCCGCGACTATATCACCAGCCTGGCCCGCGACCGTGGCGTGCGCCTGGTGGTCAAGTCCAAGTCCATGGCCTCCGAGGAGATCCACCTCAACCACGCGCTCGAGGAGGCCGGCCTCGAGGTGGTCGAGACCGACCTCGGCGAGTACATCATCCAGCTCTCCGGCGAGACTCCGTCGCACATCATCGCGCCTGCCATCCACAAGACCCGCGAGCAGGTGCGCGACCTGTTCGAGCGCCACCTGGGCATGGAGCCCACCGACGACATCCCGACCATGACGCGCGCCGCCCGCGCCGCTCTGCGCCAGCGCTTCCTGCAGGCGGACATGGGCATCAGCGGCGTGAACTTCGGCGTGGCCAACGAGGGCGCGGTCTGCATCGTCGAGAACGAGGGCAACGCGCGCCTCACCACCACCGCCCCGCGCATCCACGTGGCGGTGATGGGCATCGAGCGCGTCTGCGAGAGCCTCGAGGACCTCGGCGTGCTGCTGCAGGTGCTCGCCCGCTCCGCCACCGGCCAGCGCCTCTCGGTCTACACCTCGGTCCTCAGCGGCCCGCGCCGCCCGGGGGAGCCGGACGGGCCGGAGGAGTTCCACCTGGTGCTGCTCGACAACGGCCGCAGCCGGATCGTCGGCGGCGCCTACGCCGAGGCGCTGATGTGCATCCGCTGCGGCGCCTGCCTGAACGCCTGCCCGGTCTACCAGAACATCGGCGGCCACGCCTACGGCGGCGTCTACTCCGGCCCGATCGGCGCCATCCTCACGCCGCTGCTCCAGCCGGACCTGCCGGACGTCCACAAGCTGCCGCACGCCTCCAGCCTGTGCGGCGCCTGCCAGTACGCCTGCCCGGTGCGGATCGCCATCCCAGATCTGCTGCTGCGCCTGCGCGCCGACGCCGTCAGGCAGGGCAAGTACGAGTGGTTCGAGCCGCTCGCGATCACCGCCTACCGCCAGGCGATGACCAATCCGGCCCTCTACTCCGCCGGCGGCCGGCTCGCCTCGCTCGGCACGCGCATCCTCGGCGGCCGCGATGGCCGGCTCGGCTGGCTGCCCCCGCCCCTCGACCAGTGGACCAAAGAGCGCGATTTCCCGGCTTTCGCCGCGAAGTCCTTCAGCCAGCTCTGGGAAGAGCGCCAGCGGAAGGGCGGGAAGCCGGAGCAGGAGGGGTAAGCGGCATGCGCGCGAGCACCCCGCCCCCGTTCGCCTACGAGGGCGCCTGGAGCGTCGAGCACGCCACGCTCCCCGGCGGCGCCCCCGCCTACACCGGCACGATCGCCGTCCGGCGCGCGGCCCGGGCCTACCTGCTCGACTGGGACATCACCGCCGGGCGCTACGTCGGCGTCGGCCTCGCCCGCGGCGACCACCTGTACGTCGGCTGCGGCGAGACCTTCCGGCAGCTCGGCGTCGCGCTCTACTACCTGGATGCCGGCGCGCCCCGCGGCGAGTGGAGCGCGCCCGAGCTGGACGGCGCGGTCGGATCGGCGCGCTTCGAGAGCCCGTGGGGCGGTTCGTTCGAGGGCGATCACCGCCTGGTCCACACGTCGCCGGACGGCGGCGCTCAGCCCTGGGATCTGGAGGTGCGCCGCGCCGGCGAGGTCTACGCCATCACCTGGCGGTCGGGCGATGAGCGGCGGGCCGGCCTGGGGCTGCCGATGCCGGGCGGCATCGCCGCCGGCTGGTACTTCGACCTGCAGCAGCTCGCCGTGCTGGACTACGCCGCCGACCAGACGCGCCCGGATCAGCTCACCGCAGTGTGGGCGCTGGGCGGCTTCACGGCGCTCGGCACCGAGAAGTTGTGTCGGACAGGAGAGGCCCCATGAGCAGCAGCCGCGAACGCATCCTTTCCCGCATCCGCGCCGGGCTGGAGGCCACCCGCCCGACCCTCGAGGCCGAGGCGGCGGCCGCCCCGCACACCCCGCCGCCGTTCGTGCACCCGGCCGAGACCGACGACCTGGCCCAGCAGTTCGCCGACGAGCTCACCAAGCTCCAGGCGCATCCGCACCTCTGCGCCGACGACGAGGCGGCCCTGGAGGCGATCGGGGCCATTCTCTCCCAGCACGAGGCGCGCGAGGTGATCGCCTGGGATCTCGAGCAGGTGGGTCTGCCGGGGCTGCGCGAGCTGCTCGCCGGGCGCGGTGTGGCGCTCCGGGACGGCGGCGTCGGCGGGCCTGAGCAGCGCGCCGGGCGCCTGCAGGAGATGGAGCCGGTGCCGGTCTGCATCTCGGGGGTGGACGCCCTGATCGCCGAGAGCGCGACCGTGGTGCTGCGCAGCGGGGAGGGGCGCGCCCGACTCGCCTCCCTGCTGCCCCCGGTCTACATCGCCGTCGCCCGGCGCGACCAGCTGGTGCGCGGCCTCGGCGAGGCGCTCGCGGCGCTGCGCGCCAAGTACGGGCCCGGCGTCTTCGAGGGGGCCAGCGCGCTCACCTTCATCACCGGCCCCAGCCGCACCGCCGACATCGAGCTGACCCTCACGCTCGGCGTCCACGGCCCGCGCGAGGTCCACGTCGTGATCCGGTAGAGCTGCAAGCGGGTGGTCTGGAGGGCCTGCGGCCCTCCAAGATCTTTCCTACCCGAACTCCTTCGCGCCGATGTCACCCCGGAAGGTCCGCCCGTCGAACTGCACCCGCTCGGCGTTCACCAGCGCCCGCGCCCGCGCCCCCGCCAGCGTCGCCGCCTGGGTCACCACCGTCAGCACCAGCCCGCCGGTCGTGTGCAGCGCGCCGCCGCTCTGCCCGGCCATGCCCAGCAGGCCGCCCAGCATCGAGCCCAGCGCGCCGCCGCGGTGCGCGCGGGGCGTGTAGGGCAGCGTCGCCGCCGGGTTGGCCGTCGCGCTGTGGAAGGCCATCACGCCCTCGTCCAGGTCCTCGAGGCCGCGCACCGGGCCGCCGTAGGGGAAGTAGCCCGGGTAGCCGCGCGCGAACAGCCCCATGCCGACCGTCGGCGTCGCGGTCCAGCGCAGCGGCGGCAGCTCCCCCACCCGCCTGGCCAGCACCGCCTGCATAAGCGTCGCCAGATCGTCCTCGAGGCGCGGCATGACCACCTGCGCCTCGCCCTCGCGCAGGCTGAACCGGATGGCCGTCAGGCGCGGGCCGTCCGGCGTGATGATGCAGTCCACCCCCAGGAAGCCCCAGAACGGCAGATCCTCCTGCGCCAGCCCTGCCACGATCGGCAGGATGAACTTCTCGTGCAGGTAGCGCGTCAGCTGCTGCGCGAACGTCGAGCTGCCGGTGTGCGCCCCGATCCCCGGCGCCACCGCCCCGGCGTCGCCCTCCTCGACGCGGTCGTACAGCCGCGTCGCCAGCAGCGGCACCGCCACGCGCCCGTCGGTCAGCGCCGTCAGCGCCACCCGCGGCCCGGCCAGGTAGGCCTCCACCACCACGCCGTCGCTCTGGCCCTCCATCGGCCGGTTGGCGAACAGGCGCCGCAGCCCCTCCAGCGCCGCGTAGCGGTCCGTGAACCACTCCTCGCCCACCGCCGGGCTGTCGGCCTTGATCATCACCGGCAGCGGCTGCGCCGCCAGGTAGCGCTCGGCCGTCTCCAGGTTGGTGAAGGCGCGCCCCGGCGCAGTGGGCAGCCGGTGCCGCAGCATGAACTCCTTCGCCTGGCAGCGGCTGCGCTCCAGCGCCGTCGCCCGCTGGCTCGCCCCGTAGACCCCCACCTGCAGCGAGAGCGCCTCCTCCACCAGCCCCGCGTGCAGCGGCCCGCTGCTCGCCGGCACGATCAGGTCGAACAGCTCGTCGAACGCCCAGCGGCTCACGGCGCGCACGTCCTCGTGGTCGAGGTCCGCCGTCAGCGTCATCGGCGCGGTGCCGCCGTTCCCCGGCGCGCAGACTACCTCGGGGTACAGCGGGCTGTTGAGCAGCTTCCAGGCCAGCGCGTGCGCCCGGCCGTCGTTGCCGAGGATCAGGATCTTCATCGCCGTCCGTGCCCCTAGCCGAACGCGGGAGCCATAGGCCGATTATAGCACTACCCCTCCGCCGTGGGGAGGTGCGCGTCGGTACTACGCGATTGCTCGGAAGTTGAGCAGAAATCGTTCAGCTGTTTCGCCCGGGGCGCGGGTAGCATGGGGCGTGGAAAAGGTGGCTCCACGGTGCGGGGCTCCGCGTCGCGCGGCGCACAACAAGTACTGCCGGACGATGTGCCTTCAGTACCAGCGGTCGGCTTGACCGCCGCGCTGCCGCCGTAGTATCCTGCGTAGTGGGTCGGTTCGTGCCGCGGCCAGGCCGCGCCCGCTGATGAGAAGCGCTCATGGTGTCGCCGGATCAGGTCGAACAGCTCACGGCCCTGGATGTGCTCCTGGTGCGTCTGGACCAGGAGATCTACGCCCTCCCGACAGCCAGCGTCCGCGAGGTGGCCCGCCATCGCCCGCCCACGCCGGTGCCCGGCGCTCCGCCGGCGCTCCCCGGCATTATCAACCAGCGCGGCGCCATCCTCCCGGTCGTCGATCTCCGGCTGATCCTGGGCCTCCCCCAGGCGCTGCCGACGCGCTCCACGCGCCTGGTCGTCCTCACGCACGAGGATGTCGACATGGCCCTGCTCGTGGATGCCGTCCTCGACCTGGCGACGCTCCCGCCTGAGGCGTTCGAGCCGGCACCGCTGGCGCTCGACCCCGCCCGCGCGCGCCTGATCCGCGGCGTCGCTCGCCAGGAGGACGGGCACGTGATCCTCCTCGACCTGAGCGAGCTCATCGCCGCTCTGCGTGACTGGTCGTAGGGGCGCGATGAACGATGTGCTGCTGCTCGTCCGGACCTCGCTGCGGCGCTACGCCGTCCGCCGCTCCGATCTGGTCGGGATGCGGACGGTCGCCGATCCGGCCGAGCTTCAGCCCGCGGACGGCGGCCGGCCGCTGATCGCCCGCGAGCTCGACGCGCTGCTGGAGGGGGTCGACCGGGCCGAGCAGCGCCGGCGCCACGCGCTGATCGTCTCGATGCGGCGCCGCAACGTGGCGCTGCTGGTGGACGCCGTCGAAGATCTGCTGGAGCGGCCGGTGGTGCAGCCGCTCCCGGCGCTGCTCCGCCGCCACCTGCGCGAGGAGTGGGCCACCGGCGCGCTCCTGGTCGGTGAGGAGGTTGTGGTTCAGCTGGATCTGCGCGCGGTCGCCCGCAGCGTCCTGCACCGGATGTCCACGGCGGCCCGCAGCGACACATAGGCGAGGCCCGCCGGCAGGGAGGCCCGCCAGAGCCAGCGCAGGGGGTGTGGAGGCCCGCTGGCACCGGCAGCGAAGGCCGCCAGAATCAGGCAGGGAGGTGTGGAGGGCCGTAGGCCCTCCACGAACACTTTTTCCCGCCGCTGTGCGGCGACTGCGTCGCCGCACAGCGGCGAACAGAAGAACTTGAGGGAGGCCACGCCTCCCCGAACTAACACAGAGTGGGAGGTGCGGAGGCACGCCTCCGCGACGAAGCTATGGATCACGCCACCGAGCAACCGCTGTTCGCGCGAATGGTCACCAGCATCCAGGGCAACGACGCGCAGCGCTCCGAGCTGCTCATCCACCTGGCCCTCGCCTTCGCCGCGGTGGCCGGAACCGGCTGCGTCCTGGTGATCAGCCTGGCCCTCGTCGGGCTCCTCCTGCCGCAGGTGATCGGCGCGGCGCTCCTGATCCTCCTCATGGTCGGCGCGATCGCCGCGGTCACGCTTGTCGCGGTGCGCTTCGGGCGCCACCAGTTCGCCACCGGCCTGTTCCTCTACGGCACGCTGCTGTACGTCGGCGCCGTCATCCCCCTCACCGGCGGGGTGGCCGGCCCCGGCTCGATCGCCTTCCTCTTCCCGATCGTCGCCGCCGGCCTCTTCGGCCGCTCCGTCGATAGCCTGCGCCTCCTCGGCGTCGCCGTCGTGCTGTACTGGCTGCTCGCCGCCGCCCAGCTGTTCGGCATGCTCCAGCCGCAGAACAATATCGATGGGTCGACCCGCGTGATCGTCTTCGTGATCTTCTTCACCGCCGTCGCCAGCCTGCTCGCCTACGTGGCCCTGCTCTGGAGCCGCAGCACCGAGCGCTTCATCGCCCAGGGCCGCGCCCAGGCCGAGGACCTCTACGAGACCAACCAGAAGCTGATCGAGAAGAACATCCAGCAGGTCGAGCTCGGCAGCGAGCTCTCCACCGCCGCCGCCGAGCTGCTCGCCGCCTCCCACGAGCAGGCCAGCGGCGCCACCGAGCAGGCCAGCGCCGTCTCCCAGGTCAGCACGACGATCGAGGAGCTCGGCTCCACCGCCCGCCAGATCGCCGTCTCCGCCGAGCAGGTGGCCGAGGCCGCCCGCCAGACGCTCGAGAACCTCTCGGACGGGCAGGACGCCGTGGACCGCAGCATCCAGGCCATGGAGCGCATCCGCAGCCGCATGCAGGATGTCTCCAGCCGCGTGCTCAACCTCGGCGAGCGCTCGCAGCAGATCGGCGAGATCATCGACCTGATCAACGACCTGTCGGACGAGACGCACCTGCTCGCGCTGAACGCCGCCATCGAGGCCGCCGGCGCCGGCGAGCACGGCCGCCGCTTCGCCGTCGTCGCCGCCGAGGTCAAGAGCCTCGCCAACCGCGCCCTCGCCGCCGCCAAGGAGGTCAAGGGGGTGATCGCCGAGATCCAGCAGGCCACCAACGCCGCGGTGCTCGCGGCCGAGGAGGGCGGCAAGGAGGTCGAGCAGGGGGTCGAGCTGGCCCACAGCGCCGGCCAGGTGATGGACGCGATCGTCATGGTCGCCGAGCGCACCGCCCAGAGCAGCGCCGAGATCAACCTCGCCACCGCCCAGCAGCAGAGCGCCAGCGAGCAGGTGGTCGAGACGATGCGCGAGATCGCCGATGTCGCCCGCCGCACCGCCGCCGGCGCGCGCCAGGTGCAGGACGCCGCCCAGCGCCTCACGGCGATCGCGGCCCGGCTCCACGGCATCTCGGAGACGAAGTAGCGCGCCGTGCCCCACGGCCGTGTGGCGCGAGCGGAGATCTGGGTGGCTTGGAGTGCCTGTTTCGACATTCGAAAAATAACGCCGGTGGCGGCCCGAGCGCGTTCCCGCTTCGCAAGATGCCGTGCCCGCCGCCATCCCGGCCGTGACTCCAACCCGGTCGGATCTCCCGGAGCCTTTGGTAGACACAAGCCGCGCATCGCGCACCGCGTGAACGAATGGACCTGAGCAGCTTCTACAGCCAGTTTCGCGACGAGACCGCCGAGAACCTGCGCGTCTACACGCAGGGGCTCATGGCGCTCGAGTCGCTCGCTCCAGGTGACGAGGGCCGGCGAGAGCAGATCGACGCCATCTTCCGCGCGATCCACACTATCAAGGGCTCGGCGCGCCTGCTCGGCCTCGAGCACATCGGCCGCGTCGCCCACACCTGCGAGCACATCCTGGCTGCGGTGCGCGAGGGCCGCCGCGAGCTGGACTCCGCCCTCACCGATGACCTGCTCAAGGGCGGCGACGCCATCCTGGAGCTTGTGGCCGCTGCGGTCGAGGGCCGGCCCACCAACATCGACGTCGACACGCTCGCCGCCCGCCTCGGCCGCGGCCTCTCCCACGAGAACCGCGGCTCGGATGCGCCTGTCCGCCAGGTCGATCCCGCCGCCAACGGGGACCAGGCAGCCCCGCGCGCGCCCGATGCCGCCCCGCAGCCCGCCGAGCAGCCCGCCGCGCCCTCCGCCGCCCAGCCGGCCCCGGCGCGCCGCCCGGCTGGCCGCCAGACCGTGCGCGTCCGCGTCGACCGGCTCGACCGCCTCCTGAATCTGGCCGGCGAGCTCACCGTCGGCCGCCAGTCCCACGCCCACCAGCTCCAGGCCCTCGAGAGCCTCGCCGAGCTGCTCGAGCGCCAGGAGCGCGCGCTGCTCGCCCTCGAGGCCGAGCTCCGCCGCCTGCGCTTCTCGCCCAGCCAGCGCGAGACGCTCGACAACCACATCAACACGCTGCTGAATATCGGCGAGCAGGCCGGCCGCACCGCCCGCGCCCAGGTCGAGCGCTTCCGCCAGTACGCCGCGCAGTCCGGGCAGCTCGTCCAGGACCTCGAGCAGGAGGTCATGGCGGCGCGCCTGCTGCCGATCGGGACGCTGTTCGCCAACCTGCCCCGCGCGGTCCGCGAGCTCGCCCGCGACCTCGGCCGCGAGGTGTCGCTCGCCCTCGCCGGCGAGACCACCGAGCTGGACCGCAAGGTGATCGAGGCGCTGTCCGAGCCGCTCACCCACCTCATCCGCAACGCGCTGGACCACGGCATCGAGCCGCCGGACGAGCGCGAGAGCCTCGGCAAGCCGCGCCAGGGGACGATCCACGTGGAGGCGCGCGCCCTCGGCGCCTCGGCGCTTGTGACCGTGCGCGACGACGGGCGCGGCATGGACCCCCAGCGGCTGCGCGAGGCCGCGGTGCGCAAGGGGCTGATCGCCGCCGAGACCGCCGCGCTGCTCACCGACCAGGAGGCGCTCGAGCTGGTGTTCATGCCCGGCTTCAGCACCGCCCAGCTGATCACCGACATCTCCGGGCGCGGCGTCGGGATGGACGTCGTCCGCACCAACATCGTCGAGCTTGGCGGCCAGGTGCAGATCGAGTCCCAGCCCGGCGCCGGCACGACGATCACGCTGGTGCTGCCGCTGACGCTCGTGACCACCCGCGTCGTGCTCGTCGAGGTCGGCGAGCACCTGTTCGGCGTCCCGGCCTCCGGCTGCCAGGGCACCCTCTGGGTGCGCCCCAGCCAGATCAAGACCGTCGAGGGGCGCGCCATGCTCGACTACGGCGGCGTGCTCGCCCCGGTCGCGCGCCTCGACGCGCTGCTGGATCTTGGCGAGCCGGCCGCGCTCAGCGAGCGCCGCCACCCCGCGCTGGTGGTCGGCTCATCGCGCCGCCCGGTGGCGGTCGTCGTCGAGCGGATGCTCGATGAGCGCGAGGTGGTCGTCAAGCCGCTCGGCCCGCTGTTCGAGCGCCAGCGCCGCTACAGCGGGGCCATCCAGCTCGGCGACGGCCGGCTGGCGCTGCTGCTCAACCCGATCGCCCTGGCGCAGTTCGCGCACGGCGCCGCCGTGGCCGCGCCCACCGTGCGGCAGGAGCCGCAGCGCCGCCACCGGCTGCTCGTCACCGATGACTCGTTCGCCACCCGCGAGCTCATCCGCAGCATCCTGGCCAGCGCCGGGTACGATGTCACCACCGCGGTGGATGGCCTGGATGCCCTTGACAAGCTGCAGGCGGCTCCCTACGATCTCGTCGTGAGCGATGTCGAGATGCCGCGCGTGGATGGATTCACGCTCACCAGCCGCATCCGCAGCGAGCTCGGCAAGCCCGATCTGCCGGTGATCATCATGACCAGCCTGGCCTCCGAGCAGCACCGGCGCCGCGGGCTCGAGGTTGGGGCGCAGGCGTATATCGTCAAGAGCCAGTTCAACCAGGGCAACCTGCTGCAGACAATCCGCCAGCTCCTGGGCACCTGATGCCCAGGCCGATCGCGAGGGAGTGAAGAGGCCGCTCCATCTTCCCCCGTTCCAAGAGGTTCGTAGATGCCCGAAAGAATTCTCGTCGTCGACGACAGCAAGCTCGTGACCGACATCGTCAAGATGCGGCTCTCCATGTACGGCTACGAGGTGCGCCTGGCCCACAGCGGCGAGGAGGCGCTGGCAGAGATCGCCAACGAAGTGCCGGACCTGCTCGTCCTCGACGTGCATATGCCCGGCATCGATGGCTACGAGGTCTGCCGCCGGCTGCGCGATAACCCTGCGCTCGACGATCTGCGGATCATCATGCTCACCTCCAGCGAGGATAAGCATGCCGCCTTCGAGGCCGGCGTCGACGATTACCTGAACAAAGACCTGGACCTGCTGAACCTGCCGAACCGCGTCAAGCTCATCCTGGAGATGCAGTAGCCTGATGAGCAACCAAATTCGAGTCGTCGTTGTGGACGACTCCGCCCTGATGCGGCGCTTCATCACCACCATGCTCCAGCAGGACCCGCTGATCCGCGTCGTCGGCGAGGCGGCCGACGGGCGCCAGGCGATCTCGCTGATCCAGGAGCTGCGGCCCGACGTGGTGACGATGGACGTGTGGATGCCGGTGATGGACGGCCTCGCCACCACCGAGCACCTGATGGCCTTCTGCCCGACGCCGATCCTGGTGCTCACGGCGTCGCTCGCGAGTAGTGAGGTGGACATAACGTTTAAGATGATCGCAGCCGGAGCGCTCGAGGTGGTCGAGAAGCCCTCCGCCGCCCAAGCGCGTGACCTCGATCGCGTCTCGCGCGATCTGATCCGCCGCGTCAAGGTGCTCTCGCGCGTCAAGGTCATCACCCACCCGCGCGGGCGCCGCAAGCCGGCCGAGGCTCGCGCCGAGAGCTCCGCAGAGCTGAAGCGGCCGCGGGCTGCGAGCGCGCCCCGCCTCAATAACCCGCCCGCCCTGCCTCCCCCCTCGTACGAGGCACAGACCTTCCCGGTGATCGTGATCGGCGCCAGCACCGGCGGGCCGCGCGTGCTCCACCAGATCCTGTCGGCGCTCCCCCGCGAGCTCGACGCCGCGGTGCTCGTGGTGCAGCACATCGCCGAGGGGTTCAGCGCCGGGATGGCCGAGTGGCTCGCCGGCGCCTGCCAGCTCCCGGTGTCGCTCGCCAGCGAGGCGCGCCCCATCCGGCCGCGCGAGGTGCTCGTGGCCCCGGACCAGCACGATATGCTGGTGACCCCCGACGCGCGCGTGCATCTGAGCGCCTCGCCGCTGCTCATCCAGCGGCCGTCGATCGACATCGCCATGCAGGCGGCCGCCGAGGTCTTCGGCCCGCGCGCCATAGGGGTGCTGCTCACCGGCATGGGGCGCGACGGCGCCTACGGGATGCAGGCTATCCGCCGCCGCGGCGGCTACACGATCGCGCAGGACGAGGCGAGCTGCGTGATCTACGGCATGCCGCGCGCCGCCGCCCAGCTCGGCGCGGTCACCGAGAGCCTCGCGCCGCCGCAGATCGCCGGCCGCCTGGTCGAGCTGGTCAAGAGCCACTACGCGGCGCTCGTGGCAGAGACTGGACGATGAACGCACTGACGCCCAACCCGCCCCCCACGGCCCTCGACGCAGGCCGCGTGTCGCTCACGCCGGAGCAGTTCGACCGGCTGCGCGACCTGCTGGCCTCGTTCGGCGGCGTGTACCTCGACACGACGCAGCAGCGGGCGCTCGAGGGCGCGCTGGCGCGGCGGCTGAGCGTCACCGGCGAGGACCTCGAGCGCTACCAGCGCCGCATCGGCAGCGCGGGCGGGCGGGACGAGCTGCGCCGCCTCGCCGAGCACGTGCTCAACCACGAGACCTACTTCTTCCGCAACCAGCCGCACCTGCGCGCGCTGCGCGATGTGCTGCTGCCGGAGATCCACCGCCGCAAGCCGGCCGGCGCCCCGATTCGCATCTGGAGCGCCGGCTGCTCCACCGGCGAGGAGGCCTACTCGCTGGCGATCACCGCCCTCGAGACGCTCGGCCACGCCGGCAGGCCGGTCGAGATCATCGGCACTGATCTGAGCGAGGCCGCGCTGGAGAAGGCGCGCGCAGGCGTCTACCGCGGCCGCTCGCTCCGGCAGGTCGCGCCGGAGCTGCTCGAGCGCTACTTCACCCCGCACGCCGGCGGCTACGCCGTCGGCCCGGCGGCGCGCGCCGTGGTGCGCTTCACGCAGCTCAACCTGCTCGAGCCCTTCCCCGAGACGGTGCGCGGCTGCGACGCGATCTTCTGCCAGAACGTGACGATCTACTTTCGCGCCGAGGCCCGCCGCGACCTGATCGCCCGCTTCTACGAGTGGCTGCCGCCCGGCGGCCTGCTGTTCCTCGGCTTCTCCGAGACGCTCTGGAACGTCTTCGACCGCTTCCGCTCGCGCGAGGTGGACGGGGCGTATGTGTACTACAAGGAGCTCGAGGCCGACGAGCAGCGCCGGGGCGCGGACGAGCGGCGGCCTGCCAGGCGCGAGGAACGATCGATAGCGAGCCGCCGGCGAATCATCGCCGGCCAGCGAACGGTCAGCGGGCAGCGGGCGGCGGTCGATAGCGCGCCGCCGGCTGTGTCTCCGGGCCAGGATTCGGCAGACGAGATCCTCGCCCGCAGCCGCCTCCTGCTGGACGAGGGGCGCGCGGAGGAGGCGCTGGAGCTTCTGCGCACCATCCCGCCGGGCTCCGCGCATGCGGCGCTGGCGCTCACCCTCGTGGCGCGCGCCCACGCCGACCGCGGCAACCTCGAGCAGGCGGTCGCGGAGGTGCGGCGGTCGCTCGAGCTCGATGCTCTCAACGACGAGGCGTACCTGCTGCTGGGCGTGATCTACGGGCGCCAGGGGGCGTGGCAGGCAGCCGCGCGCGAGCTCGAGCGCGCCCGCTACCTGCGCCCGGATCTGCCGCTCGTCTCGTTCCACCTGGCGGACGCCTACCGGAACGATGGGCGCGTGGAGCTTGCCGCGCGCGAGTACCGCAGCGTGCTCAACAAACTCGCCGACCACCCGCCGGATGCGATCCTCGGCGGCGTGGCCGTCAGCTGGATCCGCGAGACCTGCGAGCGCAGGCTCGAGCACCTGATGCGCACCCGTGGGCGCCGCTGAGCGGCGCTCATCTGAACGCATATCGCTATGACGAAGTCTCGTCGCCAACATATTCGACGCAGCGCCCGCCCGACGCTGGTGGGGCATGTTGGCGTGGCTGTGCGCCGCCGCAAGCCCCGGCCGGCGCAGCCGGCCCCCCAGGTGAGCCAGGCGGACCTTCGCCGCCAGGAGGAGATCGAGCGCGAGCTGGTGCTGGCGCGCGACATCCAGCAGGGCCTGCTGCTGGAGGCCGTGCCGCGCCTCCCCGGCTGGGAGATCGGCGCGATCTCGCTCCCGGCCCGCGACCTGGGCGGCGACCTGTACGACTTTCTGCCGCTCGGCGACGGGAGACACGGTATCATGATCGGCGATGTCTCGGGCAAGGGGCTGCCGGCGGCGCTGCGCATGGCCGTGGCGCGCACCGTCTTCCGCCACGAGGCGCGGCGCGGCGAGCCGCCCGGCCCGACGCTGGCGGCGGTGAACCGCGGTGTGATCGCCGAGATCCCGCAGGGCATGATCACCATGCTCTACGCCGTGCTCGACACGCGCGCCGGCGAGCTGCGCATGGCGAACGCCGGCCACACCTACCCGGTGGTCATCAACGGGTGCGTCCACGAGCTCGAGCTGACCGGCCTGCCGCTCGGGGTGGACGGCGACAGCGACTACCAGGAGACCAGCGCGATGCTGCGGCCGGGCGACACGGTGCTGCTCTACACCGACGGCGTCGTCGAGGCCACCAACAGCTCCGACGAGTACTTCGGGTTCGAGCGCATGGCCCAGCTGCTGGCGGGGCGCCCGAACCTCAAGCCGCGCGCCCTCATGCAGTCGCTGCTGCACGAGCTGCGCCTGTGGAGCTCGGCGGGGCAGACCGATGACATCACCGTGGTGGTGCTGCGGCGGCGCTTCGAGCGGCTCGCGGACGAGCTGCGCAGCGTCGCCGACGATGTGCTCGGCACGGAGCGCGCCGCAGAGCTGTGGGGCGAGCTGGACCTGCCTGAGCAGGGCGGCACGGAGCAGTGGGTCGAGGTGCTGCCGCGGATCACCGCCGTCGCGCAGGCGCGCTACGGGCGCGGCATCGCCCGCGAGCTGCAGGGCCAGCTGCGTCTAACGTTGGAAGAGTATCGCTAATTTGAAAAAGTATCGCTAATGCGGACGTGCCGCTTGTACTCTATAATGAACAGAACATCCTCTCCGGCTGCGAAGCGCGACGTATGCTTCAGCGTACGAGAGATATAGGGGCGACCGATGAGCGTCACAGAACCGTTGAATTTTATGCCGCTCGACCTGGACACCTTCACCGGGAGCGAGCGCTTTATGGCCGGCACGAAGCTGGGCGCCGCCTTCGGCCAGGGCATCCGCGCCTACCTCCGCGCCGACTATGCGAACGCGATTGAGCACTTCAAGGCCGCCCTGATCGCCGCCTATATCGAAGGCGAGGAGCGCGCGCAGATATACGACCGCGAGCGGGCGATTATCTATCTCTACATCGGCAACGCGCTCGCCTTCCAGGAGGACTGGGAGGGCGCGCTGCGCGAGTACCTCGAGGCGGTCCAGACCGACCCCCAGCTGGCCGAGGCGCACTACAACCTCGGCGTGGCCTTCGCGGCGCAGGGCCGGCTCGACCGAGCGATCGCCGCGTTTAAGGAGGCGCTCGAGCACAACCAGAAGCTCTACGAGGCGCATTTCTCGCTCGGCCGCTGCTACCAGCGCCTCGACGACGCCGGTCGGGCCTATATTCACTACGACCAGGCGTGCAACGCCCGGCCCCAGGCCGCCGAGCCGCGCTACTACATGGGCCTGATGCACCAGAGCCACGGGGCCCACGAGCTCGCCCAGCGCTGCTTCACCGAGGCGCTGCGCGTCGAGCCGACCTTCGTCACCCCCGAGGTGCAGGACGAGGTGCTGGTCAACCGCTCCGAGGAGGAGGTGGCGCAGTGGTACTACCGCCTCAGCCACGACCTCAAGTCCCAGGGGTATGAGGAGGAGGCCGAGCGCATCTACCGGGCGCTGCTGCAGTGGCGCCCGCAGGAGTACGCCGCCTGCTACCTGCTCGGGAACCTCCTCGCGCGCGCCCGCCGGCTCGACGAGGCGCTCGAGGTCTACGCCCAGATCCCGCCGCACGACAAGCACTACGTGGACGCCCGGATCCGCAGCTCGGCGGTGCTGAAGCTGCAGGGCAAGCCGCGCGAGGCCTACGAGGTGCTGTTCGACTGCGCCAAGCTGCGGCCCAGCGACGGCCGGCTGTTCCTGAGCATGGGCAAGCTGCTCTACGATATGGGCAAGAGCCACGCCGCGGTCAAGGCCTTCGAGCGCGCGGTGCAGCTGCTGCCGAACGACGCGCAGGCCCACTACCTGCTCGGCTTCATGTACAACGTGCTCGGCCGCGAGGGCTGGGCGCTGGCGGCCTGGCGCAAGGCGGTGGAGCTCGCGCCCGACGCCCACTCGCTGCGCTACGATCTCGGCTACATGTATGTGCGCCGCGGCCGCTACGACCTGGCCGCCAAGGAGTTCAGCCGGGTGCTGACCTTCTGGCCCGATGACATCGAGACCAACTTCATGCTGGGGCTGTGCTACAAGGAGCTCATGGAGCCGGCCCGGGCCATCCCGCTGTTCGAGAAGGTGCTGCGCCGCAACCCGCGCCACACCCAGGCGCTGTACTACCTCGGCGCGGCCTATCTCCAGATCGGAAACACATCGCTCGGCAAGGCCTATCTGCGCCGCTACGATTACCTTGCGAGCCAGGAACGCCCGCCAGCGCCGCAGCCCCGCCGCTCCGCCATGCGTCAGCGCAGCGTTGGAGTCGCCGGGTAGCCGCCGTCCGGGGGCTCGCGGCGCAGTGCGCACGCGCGCTCCCGAGAGATCACTGATACCAAGCGAGGTCGCATGGAACGTGTGCTCGTCAACATCCCGTCCAACCCGATCTTCGAGCGCGTCGTGCGCGCCAGCGCTGATGAGGTGGGGCAGGCGATCGGCCTGGCCCGCGAGCGCATCGAAGACCTGAAGCTCGCAGTCAGCGAAGCGGTCAACAACGCCATCGAGCACGGCAACCGCCGCGAGGTCGCCAAAGTGGTGGAGGTGGTGTTCGCGCTCGATGCCGAGAAGCTGGAGGTCCGCATTCGCGACGAGGGCGGGGGGGTCGAGCGCGTCGATTTCTCGCGGCGGGTGGTGGAGGAGCAGAATCTTGAGAGCGGCATGCACCGCGGCTTCGGCATGTATCTGATCAGCGCGCTGGTGGACGACTGTGAGGTCTCCTCCTCCCGCCAGGGCACAACGCTAACGCTCCGTCTATACCGGAAGGATGGCGCCAATGAGCGATGAAGTGATCCAACGCGAAGAGTTCGGCGATGTTGCCGTGTTGCATATCACCACCAACAGCGTAGACGCGATCTCGGCTGCGGCGATCGAGGCGAATGCGACCGCCACCGCCATGCGTCCGATTACGGTGCTGGACTTTGCTAATGTGGCGTTTATCAACTCGGCGGGCATCTCGGCGCTGCTGAAGTTCGTGGTTTCGGCGCGCAAGGCCGGCCATAAGCTCTTCGCGATGAATGTGAGCCCGCACCACCAGAAGATCTTCAAAATGGTCGAGATGTCGCGCTTCATGCCGACGATCGAGGAGCGCGACCTGGCAGCCTATCGCTGAGACAGGCGATTACAATTCGCTCACGTAGCGCTTGCCACGTGGGTCTGCGCGGGGTTCATCGGTTAAGATATGGTAGAATGAGCATGGGTTGCCGGAGCCACCGCATGTACCCACACTCGCGAAGAACACGGAGGCTAGCGTATGTCTCTGCTGACTGGCTCGCCAAGCAACGGGAGCAAGACGGTGCTGATCGTCGAGGACGACGCAGCGACTCGGCGGCTCTACAAGTTCTTGCTCACCAATGGCGGGTATGTCGTGCTGGAGGCCGAGGATGGCGTCGTGGCGCTCGAGCAGCTGGCTCGCCACCCGTGCGACCTGGTCATCACCGATATGAACATGCCGCGGATGGACGGCATGGATCTCATCCGCGCCATCCGGCGCGACCACGGCGATACCTACGTCATCATGATCACCGCCTTCGGCACGCCCGAGACTGAGAAGCAGGCGATGCGCGCCGGCGCCAACGACTACCTAGCAAAGCCTTTTGACTTCGAGGAGCTCGAGCGGCGCGTGCACGCGTTCTTCCACACGCGCGCGTCTTCCGTCGGCCAGGGCACGCAAGCGTAGATACGGCGCCCCCTGCGCCACGCGCGAGTGAGCGCAGCCTCGCTCATCCCTGGGCGGACTCCCCCGACGCCACACTGGCATAGCGGCGTTGCGTGCGCGGTGCTCAGCAAAGGCTCTCAGATCGCTCCACTGGAGGTGGGGTCCGTCGAGGCCCGTTGGCGAGTCGTCCACGGCGAGACTGGAGCCGATTCGGTAAACGTTGCATAGTATCCTTGCCTCGGACGTCACGGTATACGTGTAGCACAAATGCTGCCGCTGACCGAATATGCTGCACAGAGGGGCACCATCGCCTATGGACGCAGCCAACACAGGCGCGGATCTCCAGCCGCAATCGTTGCGTCTGCTGGTCGTTGAAGATGACCCAATCGTGCGCGACTTCTGCGAGCGGCTGTTGCGCATGAAGGGCTATCAGGTGCGCGTTGCGGAGAACGGCCGCGTGGCGCTCGAGCGGCTCCGCGAGGCGCGCGTTGACCTGCTGCTGACCGATCTGCAGATGCCCGAGATGGGGGGCATCCAGCTGCTCCGAGAGGTGCAGCAGCGCTATCCGCGGACGGACTCAATCGTCTTCACAGCCTTCGCCACGGTCGAGACCGCGCGCGAGGCGCTTAAGCTGGGGGCGTTCGACTACCTCACCAAGCCCGTCAGCGTCGATGATCTGGAGCGCACGGTGCGGCGCGCGCTGGAGTGGCGGCGCATCCGCCAGGAGAAGCAGCGCCTCTCGGAGATCGTCGCGCTCTACGAGATCAGCCAGACGTTTACCAGCACGCTCGACACCTCGACGGCCGTGCGGGAGATCGTCCGGCTGCTCTGCCGGCGGTTCGCCCCCTCGGCGCTGTCGCTCTCGCTGTACCACCCCGAGGATGAGCAGCTCGAGCTGCTGGCGCAGACCGGCGAGGCGCGCGACGCCGCGCCGGGCGAGCGCGTGTCGGTTGCCAGGCCAGCCGACGAGGGGGCGATCCTCGAGGGCCACGCCGAGCTTGTGGGCGCCAGCCTCGTGGCCTCGCCGCAGCACCTCGCCTCGCTTGTGCTGCGCACGAACGACCGCCCCGTCGGGGTGCTGCGCCTGTCGCGCACCCCGGACCAGCCCGGCTTCGACGCTGACGATCGGACGCTGCTGGCGATCTGCGCCTCGCAGATCGCGGCCTCGCTGGACAACAGCCGGCTCTACCAGCAGCTGAAGGAGCAGAACCTGCAGACGATCGCGGCGCTGGCGGCGGCGATCGACGCGCGCGACCCGTACACCCGAGGGCACTCGGAGCAGGTGATGCGCTACGCAGTGCGGCTGGCCGAGCTGCTCGGGATGTCGCCGGCGCAGGTGGAGCGCGTCCGCTACGGGGCGCTGCTGCACGACATCGGCAAGATCGGCATCCGCGACTCGATCCTGCTCAAGCCGGGGCCGCTCACCCCCGAGGAGTTCGAGGTGATGCGCGGGCACCCGACGATCGGCGCCGACATCGTGCGCGGGATCAAGGATCTGCGCAGCATCATCCCGATCATCGAGCACCACCACGAGCGCCCCGACGGCAACGGCTACCCGGACGGTCTGGCGGGCGAGGAGATCATCCCCGAGGCGCGCATCCTGGCGATCGCCGACGCCTATGACACGATGACGTCGGACCGGGCCTACCGGCGGGCGATGTGCCCGGAGGAGGCGTTCGCGGAGCTGCGCAAGGGGAGCGGCAAGCAGTGGGACGCCCGGTTTGTCGAGGTGTTCATCCGCATGGTGCAGACCGAGGGGCACGCGCTGCGGCTGAAGGGCACGCGGCACGCGCAGCCCACGTTTTCGGAGTTGGTGGGGTCCACTCTACCTGAGCTGGCTTCCGCGAACTACCTGAGCAGCGCCGAGAACCTCACATAACAGGGCTTACGCGGTGCGCCGCCCTGCACCCGGGCTTGTTCCGCAGGTGCTCCGCCCTGTACCACCCGCACCAAGGCCGCAAGCCCTGGACCCGCAAGGGAACACGTACCGAGCCCGTCTGCCCGTTGTCATGCCCACCTCCACCGATGCCCGCACCCCAGGCACAGGCTGATGTGCTGCAGTGTGGCTGAGACGAGCAGCTTCGGTGCCCCTCTCGCCCTCAAGCACGCTCTGGCCGCACCGCATACCTCCTGTCACATAACGCTTCACACAGTCGAGCAAAACAATATGAGGGGCGTGCCACTGCGCGGCACGCCCCTCACTCGTTCGGCTGCTCCTAGGCGGTGAGCGCCTCGCCGTCCAGGTTGATCAGCACGCGCTGGCTGCGCTCCTCCTCGTCCTCCGGCTCCTCCGCGCACAGGGCTGCGACGCGGTCGCCCTTCTGGACGTTGAGGATCGTGACCCCCTGCGTATTGCGCCCGAGCTGCGAGATGCCGTCCGCGCTGGTGCGCATCACGATGCCGGTGGCGGTGATGAAGGTGAGCAGCGAGTTGCGCGAGACCACCCGCGCCACCGCGACCTCGTCGTTCGGGCGGAGCTTGATGGTGATCACGCCGCCTGTGGCGCGCCCCTTGACCGGATACTCGGTGAGCGCCGTGCGCTTGCCGATGCCGTTGGCGGTCACCACCAGCAGCTCGTGCCCTTCCTGGGCCAGATCCATGCCCACGACGCGGTCATCTTTGTCCAGGTTGATGCCGATCACGCCGCTGGCCGGCCGGCCCATCGGCCGCACCTGCTCCTGCGCGAAGCGGATGGTCTGGCCGCGGGCGGTGGTCATCAGCACGTCCTCGTGGCCGAGGGTCATGGCCACCCAGCCGAGCTCGTCGCCCTCCTCAAGGCCGATGGCGATCAGGCCGTTCGAGCGGACCTGGCTGTACTCCTTGAGCGCGGTGCGCTTGATCTTGCCGCGCACCGTGGCCATGATCAGGTACTCGGCCTTCTCGAAGTCCGGCACCGCGAGCACCGAGGTCACCTGCTCGCCGGGCTCGAGCGAGACCAGGTTCACGAGCGGGAGGCCCTTGGCGGTGCGGCTGGCGTCGGGCACCTCGTGGGCCTTGAGCTGGTAGACCTTGCCGCGGTCGGTGAAGAACAGCAGGTCGTCCATGGTGTTGCAGGTCAGGATGTGGCGGACGACGTCCTGCTCGCGGGTCGGGGCGCCGCGCACGCCGCGGCCGCCGCGGCGCTGGGTGCGGTAGACATCGGGCGCCTGGCGCTTGATGTAGCCGCGGTCGGTGAGCGTGATCAGCACGCGCACGTCCGGGATGAGGTCCTCGTCGCTGACCTCGCCGTTGGCATCGGGGATGATGCGGGTGCGGCGCTCGTCGCCGTACTTCTCCTTGAGGTACTTGAGGTCCTCCTTGATCAGGTGGAGCACCTTGCGCGGGTTGGCGAGGATGTCCTCCAGCTCGGCGATCAGCTTGATGACCTCCTGGTACTCGTCCTCGATCTTCTTGCGCTCGAGGGCCGCGAGGCGGCCGAGCTGCATCTCGAGGATCGCGTTGGCCTGCGCCTCGCTGAGCTTGAAGTTGCTTATGAGGTTGTTGCGGGCCGAGTCGCGCGTGCGCGAGTTGCGGATGGTCTGGATGATCGCGTCGAGGTTATCGAGCGCGATCTTGAGGCCCTCCAGGATGTGGGCGCGGGCGCGGGCCTTCTCCAGCTCGAACTCGGTGCGGCGGCGGATCACCTCGCGGCGGTGGTCGATGTACTCCTGGAGCAGGCGCTTGAGCGGCAGCAGGCGCGGCTGGAGCCCGCCCTCGACGAGCGCGAGCATGTTGACGCCGAAGGTGGTCTGCATCTGGGTGTGCTTGTAGAGCGCGTTGAGCACCTTCTTGGGCTGCGCGTCCTGCTTCAGGATGACGACCAGGCGCATGCCGGAGCGGTCCGACTCGTCGCGCACGTCGCGGATGCCCTCGATCTTGCGCTCCTTGGCCAGCTCGGCGATGCGCTCCTGCAGCCGGGCCTTGTTGACCTGGTAGGGCAGCTCGGTGACGACGATGTTGAACGCGCCGCGGGCGGCCTCCTCGATGTGCGCCTTGGCGCGCAGGGTGATCTGGCCGCGCCCGGTGCTGTAGGCGTTCATGATGCCTTCGGTGCCGAGGATCAGGCCGGCGGTGGGGAAGTCCGGCCCGGGCATGATCTTCACCAGGTCCTCGACGGTGGCATCGGGGTTGTCGATCAGGTAGATGATCGCATCGCACAGCTCGGTCAGGTTGTGCGGCGGGATGTTGGTGGCCATGCCCACCGCGATGCCGGCGGCGCCGTTGAGCAGCAGGTTCGGCAGCCGCGCCGGGAGGACCGTCGGCTCGCGGAAGGTGCCGTCGAAGTTGTCGCGGAAGTCGACGGTGTTCTTCTCGATGTCGATCAGCATCTCCTCGGCGATCGGGGTCAGGCGGCACTCGGTGTAGCGCATCGCCGCCGGCGGGTCCCCGTCCACCGAGCCGTAGTTGCCCTGGCCGTCGATCAGGGGGTAGCGCATGTTCCAGGGCTGCGCCAGGCGCACCAGCGCGTCATACACGGCGACGTCGCCGTGGGGGTGCATCTTGCCGAGGATATCGCCGACGACGCGGGCGCTCTTCTTGTAGGGCTGGTTGGCGCGGATGCCCATGTCCCACATGCCGTAGAGGATACGGGTCTGCACCGGCTTGAGGCCATCGCGCGCGTCGGGGAGGGCCCGCGCCACAATCACGCTCATCGCGTAATCGAGGTACGCAGTGCGCATCTCCTCGGTGATGTTGCGCGGCCTGACGATGCCGATCTCCATAGGTGCTCCTAGACACGATCAGCGGCGGCGAGAGGCCGCACGCTGATGCAACATTTCGATCTCGATTCTCCGCATATTATACCGCAAAAACGGGTTATTGTCCACTATTTTCGAACATTTGTTTGCGGCGTCTCCCGCGGGGAGACGGGCGCTGCGCCGCCCCTCGGCCACCTGCCGGTGGAAGCGGAGCGGGCGCGATCAGGAGCCGTCACCGTTCGCCTGTGGGGCGGCGGGAGGAGAGTGCAGCGACTGGTCCGGGGCGGGGAGCCCGCGCACCGCCACCGGCCCGAACCCGAGGTAGTCGCAGGCGCTGAGCTGGTAGTAGACGCCGTCCACCAGGCCCTGGGTGGCGGCCGCCCAGTCCTCGGGGCGGTGGAGGTGGCCGTAGACGCAGGCCGCGGCGCCGGCGGCGCTGATGCGGCGGGCGAACTCGGTCGGCCGGCCGTCGATGAACGGCGGGTAGTGGATCATGACCACGATCGGCCTGCCGTCGGCGGCGAGCTTCCCGGCAGCGGCGAGCGCCCGGTCCAGCCGGCCGAGCTCGCGGTTGTAGATGCGCATGTCGGTCTCGGGCACGAAGCCGGGCGTGCCGGGCGCGACCCAGCCGCGGGTGCCGCAGATCACCGCCTCGCCCGCATCGTGCGCATCGGCCTCGACGACCGCGATGCTGGGGGGCAGGCGCGGGCGCAGCGGGCCGGCGCGGTCCCACCAGTAGTCGTGGTTCCCTTTGCAGAGCACCTTGCGCCCGGGGAGCGCGTCGAGCCAGAGCAGGTCCGGCAGCGCCTGCTCGAGGCGCATGGCCCACGAGATGTCCCCGGCGACGAGCACGACGTCCTCGGGGCCGACGCGCTCGCGCCAGGCGGCGGCGATTCGCTCGGGATGGTTGCGCCAGCGGCTGCCGAAGATATCCATCGGCTTGGGCTGCACGCTGGAGAGGTGTAGGTCGGATATCGTCCAGAGCATGGGCACCATTATACCAGCCGCCCCGCCTACCACCGCGCGTCGTTTCGCGCCGCGCAAAGCTGATAAGAACGTGATAGCGATCATAGTTTATGGTGCCACCCGCCCTCTATAATGGCCACAAGGAACGAACGAGGGGCAGGGCGTGGAGAGGCAGCTATGAGCGCGGCGACGAGTACGGTCGAATATCTGCGGGCGGTGCCGGCCTTCAGCGGGCTGAGCGACGCCCAGCTGCAGATGCTGGCGCGCAGCGTCGGCGAGCGGAGCTTCGCGCGCGGCGCGCCGATCTTTCACCAGGGGAGCCGCGGCAGCGAGCTGTACATCATCGTGCACGGCCAGGTGCAGATCTTCACGACCAGCGAGGCCGGGCAGGAGCTGACGCTGCGGATCATGTGCGCCGGCGACTTCTTCGGCGAGCTGGCGCTGCTCGACGGCCTGCCCCGCTCGGCGGGGGCGCGGGCGATGTGCAAGACCTCCACGCTGACTCTGAGCCGGGCGGCCTTCCTGCACACGATCAACACCTGCCCGCCGATCGCGGCCGCGATCCTGGAGGTGATGGCGGCCCGGCTGCGCCAGAGCACCGCCTACGTCGAGCAGCTCGCGCGGCTCTCGGCGCCGCAGCGGGTGGTGCGCCAGCTGCTCAGCCTCGCGGAGCACCACGGCGTGAGCGATGACGAAGGGACGCGCATCGCCATCCGGCTGACGCAGGACGACCTCGCCAGCCTGTCCGGGACGACGCGCGAGACCGCGAACCGGGTGCTGGCGAGCCTTCGCGACCAGGGGCTCATCCGCGTGGAGCGGACGCAGGTGCGCATCCTCGACACCAGCAAGCTCTCCCGATTACTGGAACACTTCGAAGGCTGAGCGTCGAACATCCGGCCCCGGGCGTCGGGATGTGCGAGCATCCCGTGTTTCCGCGCACCGGTGTTCGAACGCTGCACGGTGAACGGAGGTCACCACATGTTCTATCTGTTCCTGCTGGCCCACCTGGTTGCCGACTTCGTCTTCCAGCCGTACTGGCTGGTGGAGCGCAAGCGGTACTGGCACGGGCTGGCGCTGCACTGCGGCATCGTGCTGGCGTGTATGCTGGGGCTCGGGCTGCTGGACCGCGCGGCGCTGCAGCTCTGGCCGGCGATGCTCGCGATCACCGCCATCCACTTCGGCGCGGACTGGTGGAAGGTGAACCACGGGCACCGCATTCCCGGCCCGCCGATCGTCCCGTTTCTGCTGGACCAGGTGATTCATGTGGCGACGATCGCGGCCGTGCTGCCGCTGGCGCTGCCGTCGTCGCAGGTGTGGGGGCTGGCGGGCTCGCCGGCGTCGATGGTGGCGATCTATGTGTCGGCGTACATCGTGGCGCTGCTGGCCACGCCGATCGCGGTGATGGTGTGGCTGGACCCGAAGGCCGAGAAGCAGCCGCTCGCCGGCTGGGCGCGCATCCGCTCGCTGCTCGCGGGGGCCGCGGTCGTGTCGCTGGCGCTGTACGCCGGGGCGATAGCGCTGCCGGCCACCCTGCTCGGGCTGGCGGTCGTGGTGCGCAGGCCGCTCTCGGCGCACCCGCTCGACTCGATGGAGGGGATGCTAGTGGTGATCGGTGTGGCGGCGATGCTGGGGATGCTGCTGCAGGTGGCGCTGTAGGCCCTGGGCGCTATTTGGCGAAGGCGCGGCCTACCCTCTGCCGCAGCCAGCGCAGCTCCTGGGCCGCCGCGCGGGCGAGCCCACGGGCGATGAAGATCGGCGGCGCCGCTCCCCCGAAGGCGCCGCCGATCGCGTAGAGGGTGCGGAGCGATGTCCGCCGCTCGTGGCTGAGGGCGTAGATCGGCTCCCAGAAGTCCGGCTGCAGCTTGGCCTTGAACGCATCTAGGCCCACGAAGTTGTAGAACCGGCGGCCGTGCGCCCGCACCCAGGCCAGCGCCATACGCACCAGCGGCGAGGGCACAGTCTCGGCGCCGTTCGCGCGGCGCGAGAGGGGCGCGAGGCCGAGGGTGACGTACTCGCTGCCGAGCTCCGCAAACGCCCGCATCGCGCTGTCCACCAGGAGCTCGGCGGTGCCGTTGGGGGCCGAGCGGCCGCGGATGATCTGCTCGATCAGCCAGCCGGCGCGCTGCGGGATGGGCGTCGCCACCAGGAAGCCGACCATCTCGCCCGCACGCCGCGCGATGAACACCCAGCGGTCGCCGAGCGCGCCGAGCGTCTCGGGCTCGATCAGGAAGTGCATCGGCGGCAGGCCGCGCCCCGCGAGCCACTCGGCCAGGCAGCGGCGAAGCGCGCCCACGTCGGGCCGGCTCCCCGGCGGGAATGCAGCGACTGTCACCCGCTTGTTGCGCGCCCGCGCCAGCTGCGCCCGAAGCGACGCCTTGCCCGCCACGATCTCCGGCCAGCGGCCGGGGCGCCAGACCGGCTGAGCGCCGAGCAGGAGCCGCGCCAGCGGGCCGTGCGGCGCCAGCGCTTCGGCCAGCCGATCCTGGGCGCCGAAGTAGCAGACCCTACAGCTGTGGCGCCGCGCCTCCGCCTCGTAGGCCAGCGCCGTCTCCTCAAGCCGCTCGGGCGCGCAGATCGGGGCGCCCGCCACCACCCACACCCGGCCGGCGGGGGCGTACCCCACAACCCCCGCCCCGTCCGGCGCGAACCAGTGGGCCATGCCCGGGTTGAGGATCTGGTAGGCCATGCTGTTCCAGCCGTAGCGCAGCACCAGCTGGCGCGCCCGATCGCTCATTGGGCAGCCTACCCCCACCTGGTCAGAATCGTCTCGCGCTGGAACAGCCCGGTGGCGCCCCAGACCGACAGCGCGGCGATGACGCCGAGGATGACAGCCATTCCTAGTGCGAAGGCCGGGCTGAGGACGATGACGCCGACGAGCTGGCCGAAGAACAGCCCCAGCAGCGGCACGACCGCGACGGCCGAGACCTGCTGCGCGGTGCGCGGGTCGTTCACGCGGGACGAGATCGCCACGCAGGCGGCGATCATGATCAGCGCGAGCGACGGGGTGCAGAGGATCAGCGCCAGCAGCCAGCCGGGCGACACGATCGCGGCGAGCACCTGCGGGCTCACGGCGACGAGCGCCATCCCGCCGACGAAGATCGCGGCCCCCACCCAGGTGATGGCGACGGCGGGGATCAGCGCGACCAGGCTCTTGCCGAGCAGCAGCTCCCAGCTGTGGATCGGCGCGGCCAGCAGCGGCTCGAGGGTGCGGCGGGTCTTCTCGCCGACGATGCTGTACGAGGCGATCACGCTGGGGACGATCAGCGGCGTGAGCAGCAGCAGCAGGCCGAACTGGCGGCCGATCACCGCCTGGCCCAGCTCCAGCGTCGAGAGCCCGGCGAGCGCCGGGTCGGCGAGCGCGCCCCCCAGCTCGCTGATGTCGTCGTCGGGCGACTGGCCGACGGCGAAGGTGATGATCACCGGCATCAGCGCGAGGAGCAGCGGCGGCAGGAGCGTGCTGAGGATGAGCGAGCGCTCAGTGAGGAGCTCCCGCCACTCCTTGCTGAGAATGATCCAGGCCTTGTGCATAGCGTTTCTCGCGCTACCCCGTGGCTGCGTCCGGCGGCCGCTCGCCGGAATCGCTGCGCACGAGCTCCAGGTAGACGTCTTCGAGCGAGTGGTCGAGCGGCTCGACGTAGCGGACGCCGGCGCCGGCCGATACGAGCGCCTGGACCAGGAGCGGGTTCTGGGCGTCCGGGTCGTCCAGCGTGACGGCGATGCCGCCCTGGCGCAGCTCGGCGGCGCGAACGAACGGCAGGCGGCGGATGGGCTCCAGCCAGCGCTCGGGGCTCTGGGCGAGGCGCACGAGCGTGCCGCGCCCGAACAGCCCGGCGCGCAGGTTCCGCGGGGTGTCGACCCGCAGCAGGCGGGTGCGAAAGACGCCGATCAGGTCGCACAGCTCGTCGGCCTCGGGCAGGTTGTGCGTGGTGAGGAAGATCGTCCGGCCGGCCGAGCGCAGGCTCTTGATGAACTCGCGCACCGTTCGGGCCGCCTCGGGGTCTAGCCCGGCGCTCGGCTCGTCGAGGAACACCACCTGCGGCTCGTGGAGCAGCGCGCGCGCGATGGCGAGCTTCTGGCGCATGCCCTTGGAGAAGCCGCCGACCGGGTCGTCGCGGCGGTCCCACAGATCGAGCAGGCGCAGGTAGCGCTCGGCCTGCGCCTCGGCCGTGGCGGCGTCGAGGTCGTAGAGGCGCCCGAAGAACAGGAGGTTCTGGCGGGCGCTGAGCCTGTCGTACAGGCCGGGGTTCTCGGTAAGGATGCCGACGCTGCGGCGGATGGCGTGGTCCTGAGCACCGAGCTGGTAGCCGGCCACGGTGGCGGTCCCCGCGGTCGGGGCGATCAGGGCGGCGAGCATGCGCACGGTCGTGGTCTTGCCCGCGCCGTTGGGTCCGAGGAAGCCGAACACCGAGCCGGCGGGGATGGAGAGGGTGAGGTCCTCGACTGCTACCCGGGTGCCGAAGGTGCGGGTGAGCCCGCGGGTCTCTATAGCATTCGTCATACGACTTACGCGGCCGTCCGAGCGGGCCTCCGAGGCAGGCCCTCCGAGATCCTTTTCTCGGCGCAGAGCGGCGGGAAGAGGGAGGAGAAGCTTCGCCTCCCCGAGCCCTTGCGGGGGGTGCGGGAGCGAGGCCACCGCGTAGCCATGGCCGTAGCCAGTAGCCAGCACGGCATCGGCAGCGATGAGCTGCGGCGGCGCTGGCTACTGGCTACGCTCTGCTGGCCCTGGCTACTCCAGGTACCCGCGCAGGCCGCGGCCGTAGTGGGGGTGGCGGAGCTTGCGCAGGACGCGGGCCTCGATCTGGCGGATGCGCTCGCGGGTGATGCCGAACTCGCGCCCGACCTCCTCGAGCGTGCGGTAGTGGCCGTCGTACAGGCCGTAGCGCAGCTGGATGATCCGGCGCTCGCGCTCGGGGAGCTTCTCGAGCGCGCTCTCGATCTGCTCGCGCAGGATGTGCTGCGAGGCGTTCTCCATCGGCGTGCTGGCGCGTCCATCCTCGATGAAGTCGGCCAGCACCGAGTCCCCCTCGGCGCCCACCGGAGTCTCGAGCGAGATCGTCTGGCGCGAGGCCTCGAGCACGCGGCGGACCTTCTCGGGCGGGATGTTCAGCTCCTGGGCGATCTCCTCCGGCGTCGGGTCGCGGCCCGTTGTTTGCTGGATGCGGTTGCTGGTGCGCATCACGCGGTTGATCGTCTCGCCGACGTGGACCGGGAGCCGGATGGTGCGGCTCTGGTCCGCGATCACACGGGTGATCGCCTGGCGGATCCACCACGTCGCGTACGTTGAGAACTTAAAGCCCTTGGTGTAGTCGAACTTCTCGGTGGCGCGCATCAGGCCGATGTTGCCCTCCTGGATGAGGTCCAGGAGCGACATGCCGCGGCCGATGTACTTCTTGGCGATGCTGACGACCAGGCGCAGGTTGGCCTGGATGAGCCGCTCGCGGGCGCGCTGGCCCTCCTGGACCCAGCGCTGGAGCTGGATGCGCTCCTCGGGGGTACAGTCCTCGTTGCGTAGGCGCTCCAGGGCCTCCTCGCCGCGCTCGACCTGCTGCGCGAGCTGCATCTCCTCCTTGGCGGTCAGCAGGTGAACGCGCCCGATCTCGCGCAGGTACACGCGGACCGGGTCATCGGCGGCGACCTCATCTGCTTCGAGATCGAGCTCTTCCTCCGTCTCAGCGTCGTCGGCGTCATCCGCGGATGGGCTGGCCATCTGGTATGCGGCGTCGAGCGGCTCGCCGGCGGCGCGCTCGAACAGGTGCTCGATTGTCTGCCGTGCAGGTTCGTTGGAAAGGGGGTGGCGGGGGGGGCGGGTGGGTCGCTCTGCCTCGCGGGCCGTGGACATCAACAGGTCGGAGGTTCTGTTCACATCCCACCGCTTTCTATGCTAACAGCGCGTGATCTTATGCAAACTGTACCATAGCACAAAATAGCGCTCGCAGCAAGGGCTATTTCGGACTAGTACCTGCTGGTCGTTCGGCAGCCTTGGGCGCAGGCGGTGGGGGCGCGGAAGCCCGTGCTATAATCACGGCTAGCATTGAGTGGATAGGGAGGAGTGCTATGCAAATCTATCTCGATACCGCCAACATCGGCGAGATCCGCGAGGCGGCCAGCTGGGGCATCATCAGCGGCGTGACCACCAACCCGACGCTTATCGCCCGCGAGAAGGGCGCCGACTTCAAGGCGACGATCAGCGAGATCGCGACGCTGGTGGACGGGCCGATCAGCGCCGAGACGACGTCGCTGGATGCCGAGGGCATGATCCGCGAGGGGCACGAGTTCGCCGGGTGGCACCCGAACGTGATCGTCAAGGTGCCGAGCACCACCGAGGGGCTGAAGGCGGTGTACCAGCTGGCGAAGGACGGCATCCGCTGCAACGTGACGCTGTGCTTCAACGCCAACCAGGCGCTGTTCGCGGCGCGGGCCGGGGCGTTCATCATCAGCCCGTTCGTCGGCCGGGTGGACGACATCGGCGTGGACGGGATGAACCTCATCCGCGAGATTGTGCAGATCTACCGGAAGCACGATATTAAGACGCTGGTGCTCTCGGCCTCGATCCGCCACCCGCGCCACATCGTCGAGAGCGCGCTGGCGGGCGCCGACATCGCCACCTGCCCGTTCAAGGTGCTGGAGCAGAGCATGAAGCACCCGCTGACGGACCGCGGCATGGAGCAGTTCCTGAAGGATTGGAAGGCGCGTCAGTAGCGATCGCGCAGGTGGGAACGTTACACATCGGAGGGCGAGAAGGTCGCACGTTTGGGTGATGTGGAGCGCAGGGCTGCTTCGACACCGCTCAAGACGTGTCATGTGCGACGTGTAGCGAGTAAGGATCACCAGATGACGGCATCAGCCACCGATATTGACCAGCTCTCCATTAACACCATACGCACCCTCTCGATCGACGCGGTGCAGGCGGCGAACTCGGGGCACCCGGGGCTGCCGCTGGGCGCCGCGCCGATGGCCTATGTGGTCTGGACGCGCTTTCTCCGCTTCAACCCGCGCGACCCGCGCTGGCCGAACCGCGACCGCTTCGTGCTCTCGGCCGGGCACGGCTCGATGCTGCTGTACAGCCTGCTGCACCTGACCGGCTACGACCTGTCGCTGGACGAGCTGAAGCGCTTCCGGCAGTGGGGCTCGAAGACGCCCGGCCACCCGGAGAGCCACCTGACGCCGGGCGTCGAGGTGAGCACCGGCCCGCTCGGGCAGGGCTTCGGCAACGGGGTGGGCATGGCGATCGCGCAGGCGTTCCTGGCGGCGCGCTACAACCGCCCCGGCCACGAGCTGTTCGACAGCTACATCTACGCGATCGTCTCGGACGGCGACCTGATGGAGGGCGTGGCGGCGGAGGCGGCCAGCCTGGCGGGGCACCTGAAGCTCGGCCGGCTGATCTACCTGTACGACGACAACCACATCTCGCTGGACGGGCCGACCAGCCTGGCGTTCACCGAGGACCGCCTGAAGCGCTTCGAGGCCTACGGCTGGCACACCCTGCAGGTCGAGGACGGCAACGATCTCGCGGCGATCGAGGCGGCGGTGCGGGCGGCGCAGCAGGACGAGCGCCCCTCGCTGATCGCGGTGCGCACGGTGATCGGCTACGGCAGCCCGAAGGCCGGAACCTCCAAGGTGCACGGCAGCCCGCTGGGGCCCGACGGCGTGCGGGCGACCAAGGAGGCGCTCGGGTGGGACCCGGACGCGCAGTTCCTCGTGCCGGGCGAGGTGCTCGAGCACATGCGCGCGGTCGGCGAGCGCGGCGCGCGGCTCGCGGAGGAGTGGCGGGCGCGCTTCGATGCCTACTGCCAGGCGTTCCCGAAGGAGGGCGAGGAGCTGCGGCTGGCGCTGGCCGGGAAGCTGCCGGAGGGGTGGGACGCGGACCTGCCCAGCTTCGACCCGGCGGGCGGCGACGTGGCGACGCGCAACGCCTCGGGGAAGGTGCTCGAGGCGCTGGCGGCGAAGATCCCCTGGCTGATCGGCGGCTCGGCGGACCTCTCGGAGTCGACCAAGACGCCCTACGCGACCGACGGGAGCTTCCAGCCGGGGAGCTACGCGGAGCGCATCATCTGGTTCGGGGTGCGCGAGCACGCGATGGGCGCGGCGCTGAACGGCATGGCCGCCCACGGCGGCGTGCGGGCCTACGGCGGCACCTTCCTGACCTTCTCGGACTACATGCGCGGCGCGATCCGGCTCGCGGCGCTCTCGGGCCACGCGGTGACCTACGTCTTCACCCACGACAGCATCGGGCTGGGCGAGGACGGGCCGACGCACCAGCCGGTCGAGCACCTGGCGGCGCTGCGGGCCATTCCGAACCTGACGGTGATCCGCCCGGCGGACGCGAATGAGACGGTGGTGGCCTGGAAGGTGGCGCTGGAGCGCACCGACGGCCCGACGGCGCTGATCCTGAGCCGCCAGAACCTGCCGGTGTTCGACCGGGCGGGCATGGGCGCGGCGGACGAGTTGCGGCGCGGGGCGTACGTCCTGAAGGAGGCCGAGGGCGGCGCGCCGGAGATCGTGCTGATGGCGACCGGCTCGGAGGTGGGGCTGGCGCTCGACGCGCAGGCGGAGCTGGCGAAGCAGGGCGTGCGCGCGCGGGTGGTGAGCTTCCCGAGCTGGGAGCTGTTCGAGCAGCAGCCGCCGGAGTATCGCGACTCGGTGCTCCCGCCGGACGTGCCGGCGCGGCTGTCGATCGAGGCCGGGGTGTCGCAGGGGTGGCACCGCTGGGTCGGCAGCCAGGGGGCGGTGATGAGCGTGGAGACCTTCGGCGCCTCCGCGCCCTACAAGGAGGTCTTCAAGCGCTACGGGCTGACGGTGGAGGACGTGACCAGGCGCGCGCTCGAGCTGCTCGGGCGGGGCGGCGAGGCGACCGGGGGCTCGCGTGTGCCGGGCGAGCAGCCGGCCGGGCACGAGGGGCACTCCTGATCCACGGAGGGCACGGAGGACACGGAGGAGAATCTGCGGAGGGGCGCTGCACGCGGCGCCCCTCCGTGGATTCTGTGGACCTAACGGGTCGTGCGCCGGAGCAGGGTTAGCGCCAGCCCCACCAGCACCAGCGCGGCGCCGACGGCGATAGCGCCGAATGCCAGCGGGTTGCCGGCGGCGGCGTTGACCTCGGCGTAGTGCTGGACGGTCGGCTGGTAGGCCGACTGTGCCATCTGCGTGCCGGTGACGAGCGCGGCCAGGAGGACGCCGCCGAGCAGGGCGATGACGACGCCAGCGGCGATCAGGGCTTTGCCAAGCATAGCTACCTCGCTTGAATGCCTTCGAGGAGCAGGTCGATCCGGCGCGTGGCCACCTCGAAGAATGGCCGATCATCCGCGCGGAGCCAGTCGAAGACCGACATGAAGTAGAGGCTGCGCACCAGCGACGCGAGATCCTCGGGCGGGACATCGGCGCGCAGCTCGCCGCGCTCCTGGGCGGCGCGGACGAACGGGAGCAGCAGCTGGTCGAACGTGCCGATCCCCTGGTCATCCATCCACTGCATGTCCCGCTGCCGCAGGAGCTCGAAGGCGGTCAGCATCACGAGGTCGCGCCGCCCTTCGATATACCCGCCGAGCGTGTCGAAGATGAAGCAGATCTGCTCGCGGAAGCTCTGGCCGAGGAGGTCGGGGCGGGCGTCGAGCGCCGCGCGCAGCCGCTGCACCTGCACCCGGCCGAGGTGGCCGAGCACCGCGTCCTTGCTGGCGAAGTGGCTGAAGAAGGTGCCCTTGGCGACGCCGGCCGCCGCCGCGATCGCCTCGACCGTCGTCTCGTGGTAGCCGCGCGTGCGGAAGAGCTCGACGGCGACCTCGAACAGGCGCTGGGCGGTTGCGTCCTTCTGCTGCTGCCTGCGGCTCATCCGTTGCCTCCGGCCTGGCGGTTCTAGCTCGCCACGACCTCTTCTTCCCCCCGCGACGTAAGACGGCGGTTTCCTGAAGGGGCAGCCTCGCGGCGCCCTCCAACCGGTGAGTGACCGTGGTCAATGACCGCGGTACAATCATATGTGAAATTTCGGACGAATTGAATAGGTCTGTGGTTGTATTCCAACTAGCAGCGGCACAGCCGGTATGCTATAGTATCTCTTACCCCGGTGAGACAGCGGCCGGGAGAGGGTGCAGTAACAGGAGGCGGCAGCACTATGGTACAGCGCATCGAGGCGCCAGCAGCAAAGACGCTGCGTGACGGCAGATGTGTCACGATCCGGCCGATCGCCGAGCACGACGGCCCGGCGTTTCTGGCGTTCGGGCGGGCACTGCCGATTGATGACTGGCAGTACTTGGAGGACGACCTGCAGCGCCCGGAGATCGTCGCCCGGCTCGTCAACGCGCACCTGGCCGAGAACTGGCGCCAGTTCGTCGCCGTCAACGCCGGCGGCGAGATCGTCGGCTACAGCGCGGTGCGCCGCCTCCCCGGGTGGTCGAGCCACGTCGGGGACATCCAGCTGCTGGTCAGCGAGCCGTGGCGCCGCATCGGGCTCGGCACGGCGCTGGCGGAGACGATCTTCGAGGCCGCGCGCGACCTCGGCGTGGCCAAGGTGATCGTCGAGGTGCTCGAGCGCCAGCAGGCAGGCGTGGCGATCTTCGAGCGGCTCGGCTTCAGCGTCGAGGGGGTCTTCACCGGCCACGCTCGCGACCGCGCCGGCCGGCACCACAACCTCCTCATCCTGGCGTACCACATCGCCTGACACAAGCCGCGCGACGCCTGTCAGATGACGAGGCCGCCGTCGGCCTGGATGACCGCCCCGGTGACGAAGCTCGACTCGTCGGAGGCGAGGAACAGGTAGACGGCGGCGATCTCCTCCGGCGTGCCCATGCGCCGCAGCGGCGTGCGCTCCAGCACCGCGGCGACCACCTTCGCCGGCACGGTGCTGACCATCTCGGTGGCGATGAAGCCGGGGGTCACGGCGTTGACGCGGACGCCGCCCGGCCCCAGCTCGCGCGCCCAGGTCTTGGTCATAGCGATCACGCCCGCCTTCGCCGCGGCGTAGTTCGTCTGGCCGAAGTTGCCGTACAGCCCGACGATCGAGCTGGCGTTGATGATCGAGCCGCGCCCGGCTGCGAGCATGTGCGGCGCCACGGCCTGGGTGCACAGCCAGACGCCCTTGAGGTTGACGTCGATCACCGCGTCCCACTGCTGCTCGGTCATCGTGAGCATGCGCGCGTCGCGGGTGATGCCGGCGTTGTTGAGCAGCACGTCGATCCGCCCGCCCCACTCCACGGCGCGCCCGACCGCCGCCCGCACCGACTCCGCCTGCGCGACGTCGAGGTGGAGCGGCAGGGCCTCGCCGCCCGCGGCGGCGACCTCGGCGGCGGCCGACTCCGCCTGCGCGAGGTCGATGTCCGCCAGCGCCACCCGCGCCCCCTCGCGGGCGAAGGTGAGCGCGGTGGCCCGGCCGATCCCCCGCCCGGCCCCGGTGATGAGCGCTACTTTGCCCTGCAGTCGCATCTTGTTGACTCCGATCGGCGCTGCGTGCTATACTTATGCGCAAATTACATAGTAGCTCATCCAGAGGGGTGGAGGGACCGGCCCGACGAAGCCCCGGCAACCCCCGGCAATGTTCCGGAAGGTGCCAATTCCGGCAGCGCAAGCTGACAGATGAGTGCGTCTGAGACGTCCCTCGCGCAGCTGCGTGAGGGGTTTTTTTGTATATGCGGCCCGCGGCGCGGCGGTCCCCCTAGGCGAGAGGTTTCCATGAACAACAGGCAATCGAGCTACCTCGCGGCCCTGTGTGAGCGGGTGCTCGTCTACGATGGTGCGATGGGCACCAGCATCGACACCTTCAGCCTTACCGCCGAGGACTACGGCGGCGAGCGGACCTTCGGCGCGCGCGACTACCTGGTGATCACCAGGCCGGACGTGATCGAGGCCATCCACACCTCGTTCATGGAGGCCGGCGCGGACGTGCTCGAGACCTGCACCTTCCAGGCGACGCGCATCCGGCTCGAGGAGTGGGGGCTCGGCGAGCAGATCTACGCGATCAACCGCGCGGCGGCCGAGCTGGCCCGGCGCGTCGCCGACCGATTCGCGGCCCAGGACGGCCGCCCGCGCTTTGTCGCCGGCTCGATGGGCCCGACCGGCAAGCTGCCCTCCTCGAACGACCCGGCGCTCTCGGACATCACCTTCGCCGACCTGTCCGACATCTTCTGCGAGCAGGCGCTGGCCCTGATCGACGGCGGCGTGGACGTGCTGCTGGTCGAGACGAGCGTGGACATCCTGGAGGTCAAGGCCGCGCTGGACGGCATCCGCCGCGCGAAGGCCGAGCGGGGCAGGCCGGACGTGGCGGTGCAGGCCCAGATCTTCCTCGACCTCTCGGGCAAGATGCTGCTCGGCACCGAGATCCCGGCCGTGATCGCGACGCTGGAGGCCATGCCGGTGGACGTGATCGGCCTGAACTGCTCGACCGGCCCGGAGCATATGCGCGAGGCGATCGAGTACCTGTGCAAGCACTCGCGCAAGCCGATCTCCTGCATCCCGAACGCCGGCCTGCCGCTCGAGGTGGACGGCGAGACGGTCTTCCCGATGGAGCCGGAGCCCTTCGCGCGCACGCTCGGCGAGTTCGTGCGCGAGTACGGCGTCGCGGTGGTGGGCGGCTGCTGCGGCACGCGCCCGGCGCACATCCGCCGGCTGCGCGAGGAGATCGGGTTCGTGGCGCCGAAGGAGCGCGTGGTCGAGTACATCCCGAGCGTCTCCTCGGGGATCAAGGCCGCGGCGCTGCGGCAGGACGGCACGCTGACGCTGATCGGCGAGCGGGTGAACACCCTCGGCTCGCGCAAGGTGAAGCGGCTGCTGCTCAAGGACGACTACGACGGGGTGGTCGAGGTGGCGCGCGAGCAGGCCGACAGCGGCTCGCACATCCTGGACGTGTGCGTGGCGATGACCGAGCGCGCCGACGAGCGCGAGCAGATGACGACGCTGCTCAAGCGCCTGACGATGAACGTCGAGCTGCCGCTGGCGATCGACACGACCGAGGCCGATGTGCTGGAGGCGGCGCTGGCGATCTACCCCGGGCGGGCGCTGGTGAACTCGGTCTCGCTCGAGGGCGGGCGCGGCGAGAAGATCGACCGGACGCTGCCGCTGGTGGCGCGCTACGGGGCGGCGACGGTGGCGATGACGATCGACGAGGAGGGCATGGCGCACACCGCCGAGCGCAAGCTGGCGATCGCCAAGCGCATCGCGCAGATCGCGCGCGACGAGTACGGCATACCGCACGAGGCGCTCCTGTTCGATGTGCTGACCTTCCCGATCACGACCGGCCAGGAGGAGCTGCGGCGGGCGGCGATCGAGACGATCGAGGGCATCCGGCTGGTCAAGCAGCACATCCCCGGCTGCTTCACGACGCTGGGCGTGAGCAACCTGAGCTTCGGCGTGGCGCCGCACGCCCGCGCCGCGCTCAACTCGGTGTTCCTGTACCACGCGCGCGAGGCCGGCCTGGACACCGCGATCATCAACCCGGCGCACGTGCTGCCCTACGCCGACATCCCGGAGGAGCAGCGGGCGATCTGCGAGGACCTGATCTTCGACCGGCGCGAGGACGCGCTGGCGCGCTTCATCGCCTACTTCGAGCAGAACGCGGCGTCGAGCAGCGCCGAGAAGGCCGACCCGACCGCGGGCATGACGGTGGCGCAGCGGCTGCACTGGAAGATCGTCCACCGCAAGAAGGAGGGGGTCGAGGAGGACATCGACCTGCTGATGGCCGAGCGGATGGGCATCTCGGCGGAGGCCGTGCGGGCGGAGCGCGCCGCCCCGCGCGAGGACGCCGGCCCAACCCCGCGCGGCGAGGCGGCGGTCGACATCCTGAACAACGTCCTGCTGCCGGCGATGAAGGAGGTGGGCGACCTGTTCGGCAGCGGGCAGCTCATCCTGCCGTTCGTGCTGCAGAGCGCCGAGGTGATGAAGAAGGCCGTGGCCTACCTGGAGCAGTACCTGGATAAGCTGGAGGGCGCGACCAAGGGCAAGGTGGTGCTGGCCACCGTCTACGGCGACGTGCACGACATCGGCAAGAACCTGGTCAACACCATCCTCTCGAACAACGGCTACACGGTGTACGACCTGGGGAAGCAGGTGCCGCTCAACACGATCATCGAGAAGGCGGTGGAGGTGGGCGCTGACGCGATCGGCCTGTCGGCGCTGCTTGTGAGCACCTCGAAGCAGATGCCGCTGTGCGTGCAGGAGCTGCACCGGCGCGGCCTGAAGTTCCCGGTGCTGGTGGGCGGCGCGGCGATCAACAAGCAGTACGGCCAGCGCATCATGTTCGTCGGCGACGAGGAGCCCTACGAGCCGGGGGTGTTCTACTGCAAGGACGCCTTCGAGGGGCTGGAGACGATGGACAAGCTCTCCGACCCGCAGGTGCGGCCGGAGTTCGTGCACGCGACGATCGTCGAGGCCGCCCAGGCGCTGCGGCAGAAGCAGCGCGGGCGGGTGGCGCTGGACGAGCTGGGGCGGGCGAGCATCACCGGCGAGCGGGTGCGCTCGAAGGTGCGCCAGGACGTGCCCGTGCCGACGCCGCCGTTCTGGGGCGCGCAGGTGGTCACGCGCATCCGGCTGCAGGACGTGGTGGCGTGCCTGGACCGCAACGCGCTCTACCGCCTGCAGTGGGGCGCCAAGAACGCCAAGGGCGCGGAGTGGGAGCGGCTGCAGGCCGAGTTCGACCTGCGCGTGCGCGAGCTGGTGCGCGAGGCGGAGCGCGACGGCTGGCTGGAGCCGAAGGTGGTGTACGGCTACTTCCCGTGCCAGTCGGACGGGCACGAGCTGATTGTGTACGACCCCGCCTCTGTGAGGGCCAAGAACCAAGAGCAGAGGACTGACGGCGGCGCTCAGCCCGCGGATCTGGGCTCGCCGAGGGAGCTGACCCGCTTCGTCTTCCCGCGCCAGCCGGGGCGCGAGCGGCTGTGCATCGCCGACTACTTCCGCTCGGTGGAGAGCGGCGAGTACGACGTGGTCGCGCTGCAGATCGTGACCATGGGCACGCGGGTCGACGATCTGACCGAGGAGCTGCAGCGGGCGAACGACTACACCCGCTCGTACTTCATCCACGGCCTGGGCGTGTCGCTGGCCGAGGCGCTGGCCGAGTACACCAACCGGGTGATCCGCCAGGGCCTGGGGCTGAAGGGCGAGCAGGGCAAGCGCTACTCGTGGGGCTACCCGGCCTGCCCGGACCTGTCCGAGCACGAGAAGCTGTTCCGGGTGCTGCCGGCCGAGAAGATCGGCGTGACGCTCACCGAGGCGTACCAGCTCGTGCCGGAGCAGAGCACGGCGGCGATCGTCGTCCACCACCCGGAGGCCAAGTACTTCTCGATCGGGTCGGCCCGCGAGCGCGCCGACGAGGACGTGGCCGAGGTGGCCGCCTGAAGTGGCTCCCGGCCGTTCCTGCGGGGGTGAGAGCCTGCGACAGAGGCGCAGCGCTCCACCCCCGCCTCGTGTCAGAGGTCGACCAGGCCGAGCTGGGCGGCGCGGCTGACCGCCTCGGTGCGGTTGCCCACGCCGAGCTTGGCGAGGATGGCCGAGACGTGGAACTTGACGGTGCGCTCGCTGATCGTCAGCTCGGCGGCGATCTCTTTGTTCAGGCGGCCGCGCGCCAGGTGCCGCAGCACCTCGAGCTCGCGCTCGGTGAGCGCCTCCGGAAGCGCGGCGGCTGCGGGCTGGGCGGCGAGGGAGGGCTGCTCCCGGCCGGGCGCGGCAGAGTCCCGCTCCGCGGCGCTCTTCTCCCCCTCCTGGAGGCTGCGGAGCAGGCGCGCGGCCACCGCCGGCTGCAGCAGCGAGCCGCCCCCGGCGACGACGCGGATGGCCTGGAACAGCTCCTCGCGCGGGGCGCCCTTGAGCAGGTAGCCCTGCGCGCCGGCCTGCACCGCGCCGAGGATGCGCTCGTCGGTGTCGAACGCGGTGAAGACCAGCGCCCGCGCCGCCGGATTCGAGGAGCGGATGGCGCGCAGCGCCGCGACCCCGTCCATCCCCGGCAGCTCCAGGTCCAGCAGCACGACGTCCGGGGCGAGCTCGGCGGCCAGCCGAACCGCCTCGGGCCCGCTCGACGCCTGCCCGACCACCACCAGGTCCGGCTGGGTCTCGATCACGGCCACCAGCCCCTCGCGGACGATCGGGTGGTCATCGGCGATCAGGATGCGAATCGGCATGGGTTACACTAGCACGTTGCGCGTTACCACGTTGGCATGTTAGCGCGTGCGTGAGGGGATGTCGAGGCCGCGGTGGCGCGAGACGCCTGAGCGCCGGTGCGCACCGGCGCTTCAACGCGTAACGTTCAGGCTTCCGGATCGTAGCTGCAGACGATCAGCTCCTCGACGCTGCCGCGCTTGCGGCCGTCGCAGTTGATCTTGCGGCTCGCGAGCACCACCGATGTGTTCACCGCGCGCCGGTTGTTGGCGTACAGCTCGCGGCTGAGCGGCGTGGCCGAGTTGCTGAGCATCACGTAGACGCCGCGGTCAGCCAGGGCGGCGAACACCTCGGCCAGCCGGCGCTGGTCCTCGGGGCCGAAGGTCTGCCCGGTGTAGTGGGTGAACGAGGCGGTGGCGCTCACCGGCACGTAGGGCGGGTCGAAGTAGACCAGGTCGCCCGGCTCGGCGCGCTCCAGCACGGCGCCGAAGTCCTCCACCCGCAGGTCGACGCCGCGCAGCGCGACGCTGACCGCCCGCAGGTTCTCCGGGTCGCAGATCAGCGGGTTCTTGTAGTAGCCGAAGGGGGCGTTAAACTGGCCCTTGCGGTTGAGGCGGTAGAGCCCGTTGTAGCAGGTGCGGTTGAGGAAGATCGTGCGGGCGGCGCGCTCGATCTTGCTGCGCTTCTCGAACCCCGGCTCGCGGTCCCAGTTGCGGATCTGCAGGAAGTACTCCGCGTCCAGCCGCCGCTGGTGGTGCCAGCGCAGCGCCGTGATCAGCGACTCGACGTCGTCGCGGATCACCTCGTAGCAGACGATCAGCTCTTTGTTGTAGTCGCTCAGGGTGGCGCCGTGGCGCAGCCGGCCGCTGTTGTAGAGGTGGAAGAACAGCGCGCCGCCGCCGACGAACGGCTCGTGATAGCGGCGGAAGGCGCGCGGCAGCCGCCGCGAGAGCTCTGGGATGAGCTGCCCCTTGCCGCCGGCCCACTTGATGAACGGGCGCGCGGTGAGCGGCGCCTCGAGCGCGAGCGATGACTGAGACATTATTCCAACAGGCTCTTCTGCGGACGTTGCTGGCGCCATAGGGATCACCCGGCCGCTAACGTCGGAGGCGGAGACGGTCAGCGGATTATATCATAGCTTGTAGGCCACGATCAGCCCGTCGCGCACTGGGATGAGCGTCGAGATCCAGCCCGCGTCGGTGGTGAGCATGCGCGTGATCTCGCGCACCCCGACGGTGGACGGGTCCTGGTCGGACTCCTCAAAGATGCGCCCGTGCCAGAGCATGTTGTCGATGATCAGCACGCCGCCGGGGCGGAGCTTCTCGGCGATCAGCGGCAGCGAGGCCGGGTAGCCCTCCTTGTCGATGTCGTTGAAGATCAGGTCGAACGGGCCGGGCGTCTCGCGCAGGGCCTCGGTCGCCTCGCTGACCCGGTACTCGACGATGTCGTCGTAGCCCAGGGCGGCCAGGTGGCCGCGCGCCTGTGCCGAGAGGTCCTCGCTCCAGACGGTGTGGTACACCGTGCCGCCGCCGTTCTCGCGCACGGCGCGGGCGAACCAGGCGGTGGAGTAGCCGTAGCCGCTGCCGAGCTCGAAGATGCGGCGGGCGCCGATCATGCGCGCGATCTGGTAGCAGACGTAGCCGGAGGCGGGGCCGATGATCGGGAAGCCGTTCCGGCGGGCCTTCTCCTCCATCGCCGCCATCTCGGCCGGGCGCGGCGGCACCAGGCTATCCAGATACTCCTGCACATAATCTGGCACCGGGTCGGTGGGCATGGGTCCCTCCTCTCGTCGCGGTGGGCGCACGCTGAGGATACCACGCGCCGCCCGCGGGCGCAACGGGCCGGATGAAATGACAGAGGCCATGTGCTATACTTTAGCAAATGAGCCTTTACCCGATTAGGAATAGCAGAGGGTCGCTATGTCCCTGCTCCCCACCGCAACCGTCGCCGACATCGCGCGCCACGCCGGGGAGAGCGTGACGCTGGCAGGCTGGGTGGCCGGCAAGACCGAGAAGGGCAAGCTGGTGTTCATCCGGCTGCGCGACGGGAGCGGCACGATCCAGTGCGTGGTGTTCAAGAAGAATGTCTCCGAGGAGACCTTCGCCGCCGCGCAGCGGCTGGCGCTGGAGAGCTCCTGCCGCATCACCGGCACCGTGCGCGCCGACGAGCGCGCCCCCGGCGGCTACGAGATCGACGTCGCCGAGGTGCAGCTGGTCCACGTGCCGGCCGAGGAGTACCCCATCCAGCCCAAGGAGCACGGCATCGAGTTCCTGATGGAGCACCGCCACCTGTGGGTGCGCTCGGCCAAGCAGCACGCCCTGCTGCGCATCCGCGCCGAGGTGATCGCCGCCGCCCAGGAGTGGCTCAACAGCCAGGGCTTCGTGCGCTTCGACACGCCGATCCTCACGCCGGTGGCCGCCGAGGGCACAACCAACCTGTTCGCCACCGAGTACTTCGACCTCGGGCGCGCCTACCTGGCCCAGACCGGCCAGCTGTACGTCGAGGCCGGGATGATGAGCTTCGGCAAGGTGTACTGCTTCGGGCCGACGTTCCGCGCCGAGAAGAGCAAGACCCGCCGCCACCTGACCGAGTTCTGGATGATCGAGCCCGAGGTGGCCTTCGCCACCCACGAGGATAACCTCCGGCTCCAGGAGCAGTTCGTCAGCGCGATCGTCGGGCGGGTGCTCGAGCGCTGCCGGGAGAGCCTGCGGGTGCTCGAGCGGGACACGACGGCGCTCGAGCGCTGCCAGCCGCCCTTCCCGCGCATCACCTACGACGACGCGCTCGCGCTGATCGAGCGGCACCAGGGCGAGGTGGAGGGCGCCACGCCGATCCCGTGGGGCGAGGACTTCGGCGCGCCCCACGAGACGCTGATCGCCAGCAAGTTCGACAAGCCGGTGTTCGTGGAGAAGTTCCCGACCGCCGCCAAGGCCTTCTACATGCAGCCGGACCCGGATCGGCCGGAGGTGGCGCTGTGCGCCGACCTGCTCGCGCCCGAGGGGTACGGCGAGATCATCGGCGGCTCACAGCGCATCCACGACGCCGCCCTGCTGGAGCAGCGCATCCGCGAGCACGGCCTGAACGTAGACGACTACCAGTGGTATCTCGACCTGCGGCGCTACGGCAGCGTGCCGCACAGCGGCTTTGGCATGGGCATCGAGCGCTGTACGGCCTGGATCGCCGGTACGCACCACATCCGCGAGACCATCCCGTTCCCGCGCATGCTCTACCGGATGTATCCCTAGCGCGCCTGCAGCGCAAAGAGATGCCGGTGCCGGCGGCGGCGCGTTCCTGTTCCGCGCCCCGCCGTGCTAGCTACGGCCGCACACGCAGCTGCGTACCTGCTGCGGCCCCTTCGTCGTCCCGCGCCACACAAGGCTGAGGCCACGAGACCTGCCCATTGGACGACCCTAAGAACATGCGAGCCGACGACCCTCCGCCCCCAGATGGTCTGAACGACGATCTCCTGTACGATATTCTCGATAACCTCCCGGCCGCGGTGCTCGTCGTCGCCCTGCCGGACTTCCGCATCCTGGCGGTGAACGCCCGCGCCTGCGCCCGGCTCGGCATCCGCCTGGCCCCCGACCTGGTCGGCAAGCCCTGCGAGGCGGTCATCCCGCGCTTCGCCGAGGACGGCATAGCGCGCAGCTGGCTCGCGGCGGCCGGCCTGGACGCCGACGACTCACAGCGGACGCTGGTGACGGCCGAGGACCCCGGCGCCGCGCGGCGCTGGCAGGCCACCGCCCTGCGCGGCGCGTCGGGTGAGGTGGAGCGGCTGCTGGTCTACCGCATCGAGGGCCAGAGCGCCGCGCAGCGCCCCGATCAGCAGTTCGCCGCCAGCACACGGCAGATCGCCGAGGCGCTGATCTCGACGATCGACCGCGACCAGCTGCTGGACCTGATCCTCGAGCAGCTCCGCAGCGTCGTCGCCTACGACCAGGCGGCGATCATGCTGCGCGACGACGAGGGGTACTACATCGCCGCCGGGCGCGGCTTTCAGGATCGCGAGCGCGTGCTCAGCCTGCGCTTCAGCCGCAACGACCCGCTGTTCGGGGAGCTGGCCGAGCGGCAGGAGGTGATCATCCTGCGCGACGCGCAGCAGGAGGTGCAGCTGAAGGCGCCGGTCGGTCCGATCCGCGGCATGATGGGCGTGCCGCTGAGCGTGCAGGGCGAGATGATCGGCGTGCTGACGATCGACAGCTTCACGCCGAACCGCTACACGATGGCGGACGCCGCGCGCGCCAAGGCGTTCGGCGCCTACGCGGCGCTGGCGGTGCGCAACGCCGAGCTGTACCGCCAGGCGCGCGAGCGGTCGGCGCGGCTCGAGCAGGCGCTCGCCGACCTGCGGCTGGCGCAGCAGCGCCTGGTCCAGTCCGAGCGGCTGTCGGCGATCGGCGAGCTGGTGGCCGGGGTGGCGCACGAGCTCAACAACCCGCTCACCGCCGTGCTGGGCTTCGCGACGATCCTCCAGCAGCGGGCGCCCGCCGAGCTGCAGGCCGACGTCGCGCCGATCATGGAGGGCGCCAACCGCGCGCGGCGCATCGTCCAGAACCTGCTGACCTTCGCCCGCCAGCAGGCGGCGGAGATGGAGGAGGTGGACCTGAACCAGGCCGTGCGCCGCGTGCTCAACCTGTACGGCTACCTGCTGCGCAGCGACAACGTGATCGTCGAGGAGCGCCTGGCGCCAAACCTGCCGACGACGGTGGCGGACATGACCGCGGTGCAGCAGGTGCTGCTCAACCTGATCAACAACGCCCGACAGGCGCTGGATGGCTGGGAGGGCGAGCGCCGGATCGTGATCCGCACCTACCTGGGGGCCGATGGGGAGGGCGGCGAGCGGCTGGGGGTCGAGGTGGCGGACAGCGGGCCGGGGATCGCGCCGGAGCATCTGCCGCTGGTATTCGAGCCCTTCTTCACCACCAAGCCGGTGGGCGAGGGCACCGGGCTCGGCCTCTCGATCTGCTACGGGATCGTCAAGCAGTACGGCGGGGACATCCGGGTCGAGAGCGCGCCGGGGCAGGGCGCGCGCTTCACCGTCGAGCTGCCGGTGCGCCACGCGTACCCCGCTGAGGCGGATGCGCCGGAGCCGGGCGCGCCGCAGAGCACAGCGCCACGCCAGGTGCTGGTGATCGACGACGAGCCGACGATCGGCGCGCTTGTGGAGCGGGTGCTCAGCCAGCAGGGCTACCAGACGACGCTCTGCACCAACGCGGAGGAGGCCCAGCGCCAGCTGAGGCGCGGCGGCTACGACCTGATCATCAGCGACGTGCGCATGCCTGGGATCAGCGGGATGCAGGTGTACGATGAGCTGGCGCGCCACGCGCCGCACATGACCCAGCGGCTGCTCTTCATCAGCGGGGACACCGTGGGCCGCGCGACGCGCGAGCTGCTCGAGCTGAGCGGCTGCGCCTTCCTCGAGAAGCCGTTCGAGGTGCACGAGCTCGTGGCGATGGTGCAGAAAATGTTAGACGGGCCGCCGGAGTAGGGCGGCCCGCCGGGGAGGCTCTACGGTATGCGGGCGCGGCTGCCGACGACGCGCCGGACGCCGTCCACCATCGTCCGGCCGGCGTCGAGGTAGGCGGAGTAGACCACCGCGCGGCGCAGGGCGAGCGGCAGGGCCGCGATCAGCAGCGCGAGGGCGGGGATGTACCAGATCCAGCCGAAGGCGCTGCCGAGGAAGAACAGGGCCAGCGCCACGCCGAGCAGCACGTTCATCAGCGCCGCGCCGGGGCTCGGCACCATGCTGGGGAGCAGGTCGCGCAGATTGCCGAGAATGAGCAGCGCGCCCACCGCCAGCGCGAAGTAGGCCTGCATCCCCGCGCTGAGCAGCCCGCCGACGAGCGACAGGAGCAGCACCGCAGCGATGCCAACCGCGACGTATATGTAGATCGGCGGGATGCGCATCCCGCTGCGCCCCGCACTCCAGTTGCCATTGCCGTTATACATTGCTTCGTCCCCCTTGAGATGCGGCTGTCCGTGGCGCCCACCCGGCGCTGTGCGAGCCGTTCACGTATGGTACGTAGCCGGCGGGCCACTTGTTGCATGGCGAGCGCCGTCTCGAGTGACGCACCCTCTTACTCAGCGGGCTACTCGCCCCGCGCTCCCGTCCCGCCCAGCGACCCGGCGTGCTGTGGCACGCTGAAGCTGCCCAGCCGCTCATCCTTTCCATCGGAAGGTTCGGTGGGCCGCAGGCCATCAAAAGCTGCTTTCCACTGGGAGGTTCGGAGGGCCTACGGGCCCTCCAAGTTTTTTCTCGCCGCAGGGCGGCAAAACGAAGGAGATTCAGAGAGGCAAAGCCTCCTGAAATCCCTCCGGGGTGTGGGGCACGGCTACACGCCCCGCATCCCCGGCGGAGCGCGTCCGCGGATGCGGGGGCGACGGCGGCTTGAGAGCTGAGGCGGCGCTTGGGCTACTGCCAGAGACTCTTCCACACGTCCTGGACGGTGGTCTGGACAGTGGCGATCGTCTGGCGGATCGGGTCGGGCGACAGGCGCGCGTCGAGGCGCGTGCGGGCGTCCTCGATCACTTCGTGCAGAAGCTGGTGCGCGTACCGCCCGTACAGGCGCGTCAGATCGTCGGCGTAGTTATCGAGCAGGCTCTCGCGGTCGGCCGCGGATGGCGCCTCGGCGATCAGGCGCGCCAGTATCTCGCGGGCCTCGGAGCGGAAGTCTTCGGTTGACATATGGCTGTTCCTCCGGAGTACTATACCCCTAGGACGCTGCGCGGGCCGCAGAAGTTGCGCGGCGCCGGCGGCCTCATTCGTAGAGCCGGCGCAGCTGGGCCCGCCAGGAGGCGTCCGAGCGCAGGTCGGTGCTGTCGCTCCACTGGTCGATCGAGCCGATCAGCCGGCGCGACGCGATCCGCCGCACGTCGGGGTCCGCTATCTGCTCGCGCAGCGCCCCGGCGAAGCGCCCGCCGTAGATCACGCGGAACGGCCGGTCGAAGAACGAGGTGGTCTCGGCGGGCAGCGGCGCGGTGAGGCCGAGGGCGTTGTGCATCGCGGCCAGCTGCTCGTAGGCCGCAGCCAGGGCCGCGCCGCGCTCCTGCCAGCCCCGCGCCGCCAGGGCAGCCTCGAGCAGCGGCCGGATGGTCGCCGAGCAGCGCAGCCGGCCGAACGCCGTGCCGAACCACTTCGGGTAGGGCGCGTAGCGCCGCTCCATCAGGAAGCAGAGGAACATGATGTCGCGGGCCAGGCGGGCGCCGATCAGCGCGGAGCCGAGCTCGTCGCCCACGTGGCCGGCGCGGGGCATGAGGTGCTCCTCCTGCGCGATGCGCGTCCAGCCGGCGGCCAGCATGTACAGCCAGACGTCGCGCGGGTAGTAGGCCAGGCGCTCGCGCAGCGCCGTCAGCTCGCCGGTCCCGTCGTGGTGCACGGCGCCGGCGGTCAGCTCGAGCAGCTTCTGCGAGGGGATCGTGAGCCAATCGGCGGCGTCGAGCGGCGCGCCGGGCCGGAAGGCAGCCAGCTCCCACACGAAGCTGCTCAGCGTCACCGGGCGCACGCGGTGGTAGGCCCGCCCCTCGCCCGGCGTGTCGACGCCGCTCGGGACGAGGACCGGGAAGCCGGCGAAGGTCTCCGGCAGCCGCTCCTGCAGCACCGCCTCGATCCGCTGCGCCAGCGGCCCGTCCTCGTCACGCAGGAAGATCTGCACCGCCGGCCCCCAGTCGTGGTCGGTGGACATGGGGGTGTCGAACCCGAGCACGTCGCTGCCGGGGCCGATGCGCGCCGCCGCGTAGGGCAGGCCGGGGAAGGCGGCGTCGAGGATCGGCCGCACGACCTCTTCGTAGAAGCGGCGGCTGAGCTCCAGGCCGGGGATGAAGCCCGGCTGGCCGGGCGCGGCGCTCACTTGCCGATCAGCTCGACCGTGACCCCCTGGGTCGCCGAGCGGTCCAGGAACAGGCCGCGCCGCCCCTGCGTGCCCTGGTGCAGGCTCGTCTGCGCTGGGGGCAGCCCGTGGTCCGCGGTGGTCTCGAGCGCCTCCTGGGCGTTGTCGACCGCCAGGCAGAAGTGGTGCAGGCCGGGGCCGCCGTTGGCGCGCAGCCACTCCCACAGCGGGCTGTCGTCGGTCAGCGGCTCGACGAGCTGCAGCTGCGTGTTGCCGAGGTCCAGGTGGGTCAGCAGCGCCGTGTCGTTGTTGACCTTCTCGCTGTAGAGCACCGGGAAGCCGAAGCGGTCGCGCCAGACGGCCAGGGCCGCCTCGGTGTCCGGCACGACGATCGCCAGGTGGTCAAGGCCGCGGAACATAGGGGTTTCTCCTTTATGACTTGCGCAGTCGGCGTCTGACACTGGAGGGGTTTGGGGAGGCTTCGCCTCCCCGGGAGTCCTTCTTTTGCCGCTCTGCAGCGACTTTGTCGCCGCAGAGCGGCGAGGAGAAAGATCTCGGAGGGCCAGCGGCCCTCCGCACCTCCCGGCAGGAATAACCAGCGGCCGTAGGCCCGTCACATCTCCCCAGAGGGAGGCCGCCGCGGGGGAAAGGGACGCTCGAGAGGGCTACGCCCCGCCGGATGTTCCGCCCTCCCCTGCCGCGATCTGGCGGACCCCCGCGAACGCCTGCGCCAGCGCATCGCGGTAGACGAAGTAGTCGCCGCTGTACGAGATGACATTATACCCGAGCGCCATCCACTCGGCGGCCTGCTCCAGGTTGCCGGGCTGGATTCCGGCCGCGAGGCCGTGCCGGCGGGCGACCTCCACCACCCGCCGCAGCGCCCCGAGGAACCGCTCGTCGTCGAACGCGCCGGGGATGCCGAGCGACTGGGTGAGGTCCGCCTGGCCGACCCACAGGATGTCCACGCCGGGCGTGGCGGCGATCGCCTCGAGCTGCTCCAGCCCCTCGCGGCTCTCGATCTGGCAGATGATGGTCGTGCCCACGTTCGAGCGCTCCATGAAGGCGCGCGCGTCCTCCTGCCGGAAGTCGCCGTGCGGCCCGCCGAGGATCACGCCGCGCCGGCCGGCCGGCGCGTACTTGGCGGCCTCGACCACCGCGCGGGCCTGGTCGGCGCTCCTGACGTTCGGCACCATGATCCCGAGCGCGCCGGCGTCGAGCGCGCGGGCGACGAAGTGGTAGTCGACCTGCGGGATACGCACGAACGGCGCCACCGGCGTGGCCTTGAACCAGGCCACCATATCGGCCACGTCGGCGATGTCGAAGGCGCCGTGCTCCATGTCGATCACGACGAAGTCGGCGCCGGCGGCCTCGAGGATCTTGGCGACGCCGCGGGTGCCGAACTCGAGGATCATGTGGCCGACGGGGACGCGCCCCTCGGCGAGGACCTGCTGCAGCCGGTTCGGTTTCACGATTGCTCCCTCCAGCGCGCGCGCAGGTCCGCCAGCTTGCGCTGGAATCCGGGCCGCGCCGCGACCTCGCGGTTCACTGTGTGGGCGGGCACCTCGCCGCGCAGCACGGCGAGCACGTTGCGGCAGGCGCCCGCGCTGTTCTCGCGCATGAGCTCGTCGGTCCAGGCGATCGCGTGCGGCGCGAGGATGACGTTCTCCAGGCGCGTCAGCGGGTCGTCGGCCGGGAGTGGCTCCTGCTCGAAGACATCCAGCCCGGCGCCGGCGATCCAGCCCTCCTGCAGCGCGCGGGTGAGCGCGGCCTGGTCGACGATCGGGCCGCGGGCGGTGTTGATCAGCAGCGCCGTCGGCTTCATCAGGCGCAGCTGCGCCTCGCCGATCAGATGGCGGGTGGCGGGGGTGAGCGGGCAGTTGATGCACACGAAGTCCGACTCGGCCAGCAGCGTCTCGAGCGGCACCAGCTCGACGCCGAGCTCGGCGGCGCGCTCCGGCGCGAGGTACGGGTCGAAGGCCAGCACGCGCTGCAGGTCGAAGGGCCGCAGCATGCGCGCGAGCTGCGCGCCGATGTTGCCCAGGCCGATCGAGCCGAGCGTGCGCCCGGCGAGGCCGGTGCCGGGATAGCGGCTCTTCTCGGCCCAGCGGCCGGCGCGCACCAGCCGGTCCTTCACCAGCAGGTGGCGGGTGAGCGCGAGCAGCAGCGCCATGATCCCCTCGGCCACCGGGCGGCGCACGGCGTCGGGCGTGATCGCCAGCAGCACGTCGCTGGCGGTGGCGGCCGGCACGTCGACCATGTCGTAGCCGACGCCCCAGCGGGCGATGATCGCCAGCCGGTCGACGCCGCGGAACGAGGCCGGCGTGTAGCGGCCGAGGAGGGAGATGACTGCGTCGTAGCGCTGGAGCAGCTCGGGCGGGAACTCGGCGGGCTCCTCGGGCATGAACTCGTAGGCCAGCGCCGGCAGCGGGCCGAAGTGCTCGGCCAGCTGCGGCTCGATCATCCCGCGCAGATCGGGCGAGACGCCGATGCGAAAGGTGGGTGCCACGTGGCTCACTCCTCTGCCTCTATGCGAACAAGCGCGAACGGCGGCAGCGCGACGGCGAGCTCCCCGTCCACGGCGAGCGGCTCTCCGGCCTGCGCCCGAAACAGATCCGGCGAGCGCATGGCCTGCTCGGCGCTCGACGCGTCCAGCGTCTGCACGCTGAGCGCGCCGCGGAGCCCGGACACGAGCACCCGCTGCGGCTCGTCGGCGAAGCTGGCCAGGAGCAGCCGGGTGCGCGCGCCGCGCTGCAGCGCGAGGCCATCGAAGCGCAGCGGCGCGCTCGACCGGGAGGCGACGACGTGGCCGCCGGCGAACTCGCCGACGTCGGCGAGGACGTGGTAGAGCGGGAACACCGCGCCGGGGATGGAGCGGAACAGGTCCGGCAGCGGCGAGCCCGCCTCGGTCTCCATCACGCCGCGCCAGCCGGTGGTCTCGTAGTAGGTGACGCTGGCGGCGCCGGCCTCGGCCAGGTACTTGATGCTGCCCAGCGTCCAGGCGGCGCCGTACAGCGACATCTGGCGCACGTCCACCTGCGGCGGCAGCTGGCCGGGCTCGGGCTCCGGGGCGGCGCCGGTGGCGTAGGGGTTGTGGCGCGGCATCAGCGTCACCGGGCTGATGGCGACCGGCAGGCCGGTCGTCTGCTGGGCGCTGCGCACGAGGGTGCCCTGGGCCTGGAGCGTCTCGGTGACCGAGGCCAGGTCGAACGCGTGGACCTGCGGGCTGACCGCGGTGCAGATGCGCTCCAGCAGCGCGGCGGGCGGCGGGTTCCGCCCGACGAAGATGAAGTCGGCGTTGCTGCCGGCGGCGAAGGGCGCGCCGGGCTGGTAGTCGGCGAGCCGGGCGCGCGCCGCGGCCACGATGCGCTCGATCGGCGTGCCGCCGAGCAGGCGCTCGTTCGCCGCGTACACCAGCCAGGCCGCGACCGGCGGGCGCAGGCGGTCCAGCAGCCGGCGGAGGGCCTCCAGCTCGCGCTCCGGCTCGTCGGGGAGCAGCAGGGCCAGCTCGAGGCCAACGCCGAGCGCCCGGGCCTCCTGGGCCGCCTGCGCCAGCGCCGCCTCCACATCCGGCCGCCGCAGGTCGAGGTCGGCGCGCAGGTGCGCCAGGCGCAGCGCCCGCAGCCGCGCCACCTCGCGCTCGCTCAGCGGCTGGCCGCGGCTCGCCCGCCCCAGGCCGATGGCCGGGAGCTGGCTGAGCGCCCCAGGCTCCAGGCTGAACGTCGGGGGCTGCGCGCTAGAAGCGGAGTATGGGGCGCTCGGCCCGGAGCGCGCGGCCTCAAGGGTCAGCGTGAGCGCCTGCTGGATGCGCGTCCCGGCCGGAACCTCGACCGGGAACGGCAGCCGCAGCGGCGTCGAGAACGTCTTGAACGAGGCGTCGGTCCAGTTGCGCTGGTCCTCCATCTCGAAGGCGTCGCCGTCCAGCTGGACCCGGGCGCGGACGCCGGGCTCGACCTCGTGGCTGAGGGCGCGGATATCGGTGAAGGGCCGCACCGGCTGGTCGGGGTCGATCGCCAGCGGCAGGCGCGCGTCCTGGACCGCGCCGTCCACGTGCTCGACGCGCATCTCCGCGCCGGCGCACTCGGCGGGGTGCAGCACACAGATCCCGATCCGGTTGCGCATGAACGTCGAGCGGGCCGTGCCGTCCATCTCGAACCGGATTGTGCCGTCCGGCTCACCGGTGATCGTCGCCGTCCAGCGAAAGTCGATCTCGTCCTGGCGGTTGTCGACGGTGTAGGTGATGCGGAACGCGTCCGGCTGGATTTCGAGCTGCTCGCCGGAGCGGACGCCGGGCACCGTGCCCCAGTTGCGGTCGCGCACGGCCACGTAGACGCGCCGGAGGATCTCGCGCGCGCCGAGCCGGACGTAGCGCAGGTCGCCGGCCTCATAGACCAGCGTGAGCGGGCCGGCCCGCAACGGCACCTGCGCGGGCAGCGGCTGGTCCACGCCGTACCACAGCACGCGAGTGGGGAGCATGTCGAGCCTCCTGCTGATCCACGGAGAATACGAAGGGCACGGAGCTACGGGGGACACGGAGAGCACGGAGCCACGGAGGACACGGGGAGCACGGATTACCAGCTGACTGAGCAGCGATGACCTTCCCTCCGTGTGCTCCGTGCCCTCCGTGGATCAGATAGCCGTCAGGCCGCCGTCCACCATGTAGAAGCCGCCGGTGCAGAAGATGGCCTCGTCGGAGGCCAGGAACACCGCGAGCGACGCGACCTCCTCCGGGCGGCCGAGGCGGCCGAAGAGCGTGAGCCGGTTGAGCTCCTCGCGCTGCTGCGGGTCGGCCAGCATCTCGGCGATCAGCGGCGTGTCGGTGGGGCCCGGGACGATGGCGTTGACGCGGATGCCGTCGCGCGCGTAGTCCGCGGCCATCACGCGCGTGAGCGCGAAGACCGCGCCCTTGCTGGAGCTGTAGGCGGTGTAGCCGGGCGCGCAGCCGACCATGCCGGTGGGCGAGGCGATGTTGACGATCGCGCCGCCGCCGCGCGACAGCATGGCCGGGATCGCGTACTTGGCGCAGAGCCAGGGGCCGCGGATGTTGACGGCGTAGGTGCGGTCCCAGACCTCCTCGGACAGCTCGTGGGCGCGGGCGTCCTGGCCGTGGAGCTGCACCGCCGCGTTGTTCACCAGGATGTCCAGGCCGCCGTAGCGCTCCACCGCCGCCGCCACCAGCGCCTCGACGTCGGCGCTGCGCGTGACATCCGTCCGCACGAAGGTCGCGGTGCCGCCGGCGGCCTCGATCGCCGCGGCCGCTGCGGCGCCGCGCTCGGCGTCGATCTCGGCGAGCACCACGCGGGCGCCCTCGCGGGCGAAGCGCTCGGCCATCGCGCGGCCCATGCCGGCACCCGCGCCTGTGATGATAGCGACCTTGTTCTGGAGACGCATGGCGCAGCCTTCCTCCTGATGATGGTGGCGTCTGAGGAGAGCTCGCGGCCCTCCTCGCCTCCCGGCTGAGCGGGGCGCGGGGGGCGCACCAGGGCGACTACATGGCTCGTGCTGCTGAGGGCGGATGCCTTCGGATGCGTGGTGATTGTATGCCCGGTGCGCCCGCGCTGTCAATCGCGGGCGGCGCCCAGCCTCTCCAGCTCCTCGAGCAGCGCCTGGGCCGGCGGCGAGAGCTGGCGGCCCCTGGCCCACGCCACGCTGTAGGTGCGCTCCGTGTTCGCGCCGCTCAGAGGGAGCGCCCGCAGCGTCCCGGAGGCCACCTCGCGCTCGACGGCGATCGCCTGCACCAGCGCCACGCCGATCCCGGCCTCGACGCTGCGCTTGATCGCCTCGGTCTCGCCCAGCAGGATCACCTCGTCGTCCGCGAGCGCCTCTGTGCCGAGCAGCCGCTCGACGGTGGCGTGGAGCGCCGAGCCGGGCTCGCGGGTGAGCAGCGTGCGCCCGCGCAGCTCGTCCAGCCCCACCTCGGTCCGGTCCGCCCACGGGTCGCCCGGCGCGACGATCACCACCAGCCGGTCGCGCATGAACGGCGCCGTGCTCACGCCCTCGCGCTCGGCGGGCGAGCCGACCAGCGCCAGCTCCACCGCGCCCTCCGCGACCATATCCAGCAGCTCGGCGGTGTTGCCGACGCTGATCCGCGACCGGAAGTGCCCGAAGCGCTCGCGGTAGCCGCGCAGCAGCCCCGGCAGCAGGTAGGTCGCGAGCGTGTGGCCGACGCCCAGCCGCAGCGTGCTGCTTGCCACCCCTGCGGCGGCGCGCGCGGTCTGGAGCGCCTCGTCGGCCAGCGCCAGCAGCCGTTCGGCGAAGGGGAGCAGCGCCTCGCCGGCCGGGGTGAGCCGCTGGCGGCGCGTCTGCCGGTCGATCAGCGGCGCGCCGACCTGGGCCTCGAGCGCGGCGAGCTGCTGCGAGACGGTCGGCTGGGTCATGTGCAGCAGCTCGGCGGCGCGGGTGAAGTTGCCGGTGCGCGCGACGACGGCGAAGATCCGGAGCTTGTGCAGATCAACCATATGTTCCTCACTGCGCGGTACGCCACTTGCATCAGCCTGAGTCGTGGCTTTGGAGAGAGAGCGCGCTATGTCAGTGAAGCCAGGATTTGCTCGTATCGTTTGGCTTGTTGTCCAGCTCAGCCTCGTCGCTCAGCTGTTGCCGGTTGCGGCCACGGCCGTGCCTGCGGAGCAGACGCCCGGGGCGCCGCAGCTCTGGCTTCCGACGCCGCCCGGCCAGCCCTGGCGGGTGATCCAGGGCTACGGCTGCGGCACGCACGACGACTGGGATCGCTTCTCGCTCGACCTGGCGGCAGCGCAGGGCCGGAGCGCGGGCGCGCCGGTCTACGCCGCGGCCAGGGGCAGGGTGCAGGCCTGGGTCCAGCCCAGCGGCACCCTGATCCTCGATCACGGCAACGGCTTCTACACCATGTACACCCACCTCTCGCACGCTGCCGTGGTCAGCTCGGGGCAGATCGTGGAGCGCGGCGAGCCGATCGGCCTGGTCGGTGAGCGCGGTACGCCCGGCGCGCCGCATCTGCACTTCACTGCCTACTACGCCCCCGGGCGCTGGGGCGGCGGGCCGCGCCAGAGCTTCCCGCTGCGCTTCGCCGACGGCTATCACCTGTCGGCTATCGGCGGCTGCGATCAGCACAGCGGCCGCGTGCTCGTGGCGGAGCAGCGCCGCGTGGCCGCCCCGACCTTCAGGCACTACCTGCCGCTCGTCCAGCACGAGCAGGCTGGTCGCCCGTTCAATAGATGATATCTATTGAATGTATTATAACTATCATTTTGAACAATAGGTCGTCTTCTGGTATACTTTGGGCATCCAGAAAGAGAGGTGAAGAGTATGAGCAACCTTGTGACGGACCCGTTCAACGCCCGCGCTCCGTTGAAAGTCGGCGGCAAGCAGTACATGATCTATCGTCTGGATGCAGTTGCGCGCCGGCTGGGCGTGGACCTCTCGCGGCTGCCGTTCTCGCTGCGGGTGGTGCTGGAGGCGCTGCTGCGCAACGTCGGCGACGGCTTCACGACGGCGGAGGATGTCGAGGCGCTGGCGAAGTGGACGCCGCAGAGCGCCGGCACGCGCGAGATCGCCTTCAAGCCCGCCCGCGTGCTGATGCAGGACTTCACCGGCGTCCCGGCTGTGGTGGACCTGGCTGCGATGCGCGACGCGATGCGGCAGCTGGGCGGCGACCCCTCGAAGATCAACCCGCTGGCGCCCGCCGACCTGGTGATCGACCACTCGGTCCAGGTGGACGCCTTCGCCAATGGCATGGCGCTGATTCTCAACGCCCAGTACGAGTTCGAGCGCAACCGCGAGCGCTACGAGTTCCTGCGCTGGGGCCAGCAGGCGTTCGATAACTTCCAGGTCGTGCCGCCTGCCACCGGGATCTGTCACCAGGTGAACCTCGAGTACCTCGCCAAGGTGGTGTGGACCAAGGAGGAGGACGGCGAGACGCTGGCCTTCCCCGACACGCTGGTCGGCACCGACAGCCACACGACGATGATCAACGGCCTGGGCGTGCTCGGCTGGGGCGTGGGCGGCATCGAGGCCGAGGCGGTGCTGCTCGGCCAGCCGCTGGCCATGCTGACCCCCGAGGTGGTTGGCGTGAAGCTCACCGGCCAGCTGCGCCCGGGCGCGACGGCCACCGACCTGGTGCTGCGCATCACTGAGATGCTGCGCAAGCAGGGCGTGGTGGACAAGTTCGTCGAGTACTGCGGGGCCGGCCTCAGCAGCCTGAGCCTGGCCGACCGGGCGACGATCGGCAATATGTCGCCGGAGTACGGCGCGACCTGCGGCTTCTTCCCTGTGGACGAAGAGACGCTGCGCTACCTGCGCCTCACCGGCCGCTCCGAGGAGCAGGTGCAGCTCGTCGAGGCCTACTGCAAGGAGCAGGGCCTGTTCCGCACCGACGACTCGCCGATCCCGACCTACAACGTGCTGCTCGAGCTGGACCTGAGCACGGTCGAGCCGAGCGTGGCCGGGCCGCGGCGCCCGCAGGACCGCGTGTCGCTCCCGGGCCTGAAGCAGTCGTTCTGGAATGCGATGCAGACCACCTTCGGCCGCGAGGTCCAGGCGCCCGCCGAGGCGCCGCGCCACCAGTACATGGCGTGGCTCGGCCAGGGCCAGGACGCCAAGGAGACGCAGCCGGCCACCAGCCGCTACAACCTGTACGCGAACAGCGAGACCGAGGTGCAGCTGCAGGACGGCACGCGGACGAAGATCGGGCACGGCTCGGTGGTGATCGCCGCGATCACAAGCTGCACCAACACCTCCAACCCGTCGGTGATGCTCGGCGCCGGCATCCTGGCGAAGAAGGCGGTCGAGAAAGGGCTCACCGTCAAGCCCTACGTGAAGACCAGCCTGGCGCCCGGCTCGCGGGTGGTGACCGAGTACTACAAGAAGGCCGGCCTGATGGAGCCGCTTGAGGCGCTGGGCTTCCACGTGGTCGGCTACGGCTGCACCACCTGCATCGGCAACTCTGGCCCGGTGGCCGAGGAGATCCAGGAGGCGGTGCGGGACCAGAACCTGGTCGTGGCCGCGGTGCTGAGCGGCAACCGCAACTTCGAGGGGCGCATCAACCCGGTGGTGCGCGCCAACTACCTGGCCTCGCCGCCGCTGGTGGTCGCCTTCGCGATCGCCGGGACGGTGGACATCGACATGGACAACGAGCCGCTGGGCGTGGGCAAGGACGGGAAGCCGGTGTACCTGGCGGATATCTGGCCGACCCCGGAGGAGATCCAGGAGGCCATGGCCGCCTCGGTCGACGCCGAGCTGTTCCGCCAGCAGTACAGCAACGTCTTCACCGGCAACGAGACCTGGAACGCCATCCCGGTGGCGGGCGGCGAGCTGTACAGCTGGAACCCGGAGTCCACCTACATCCAGAACCCGCCGTACTTCACCGGCATGACGCGCGAGGTGCCGCCGCTCCGCTCGATCCGCGGCGCGCGGGTGCTGGCGATGCTCGGCGACAGCGTGACCACCGACCACATCTCGCCGGCGGGCAGCATTCCGAAGGATAGCCCGGCCGGCCGCTACCTGATCGAGCGCGGCGTCCAGCCGAAGGACTTCAACTCCTACGGCGCGCGGCGCGGCAACCACGAGGTGATGATGCGCGGCACGTTCGCCAACATCCGCCTCAGAAACGCGCTGGTGCCGGGCGTCGAGGGCGGCTACACGGTCTACTTCCCCACCGGGGAGCAGACCAGCATCTACGACGCGGCCATGCGCTACCAGCAGGACGGGACGCCGCTGATCGTGCTGGCCGGCAAGGAGTACGGCACCGGCTCCTCGCGCGACTGGGCGGCCAAGGGCACCTTCCTGCTCGGGGTGCGCGCGGTCATCGCCGAGAGCTTCGAGCGCATCCACCGCTCGAACCTGGTCGGCATGGGCGTGCTGCCGCTCACCTTCGAGAACGGCCAGTCGTGGGAGAGCCTGAAGCTGGACGGCACCGAGACCTACACGATCGAGGGCATCGAGACGCTCCAGCCCGGCCAGATCCTCACGGTCCGCGCGACGCGCCAGGACGGCAGCGAGCTGACCTTCCCGGTGCGGGTGCGGATCAACTCCGAGGGCGAGCTGGCCTACTACCGCAACGGCGGCATCCTGCACTACGTGCTGCGCCAGCTGGCGGCGCAGAGCGAGCCGGTCGGGACGTAGGCGCGGGAAAGCTTCGGCTGCAAGGGCTTGGGGAGGCATCGCTTCCCCAAGCCCTTTTTTGCGCCGCGGCGCTGCGGAGGGAAAGCAGGGCGTGGCGGCCTCGCCTTCCAGACCTTCTCGGAAGAAAGGCGGCGCGACCGCGCAGGCCATTGTGGGTTACGAGATGGGCGCCAGCCCGCCGACCATCCAGCGCGTGTGGTCGCTGCCGCTGCGCCAGAGGTGCCGGAGCGTCTCGCGCTTCGCGGCGGCCCTGAGGAGCCTCAGGAGCGGCGCCGGGCGCAGGCTCCACTCGCGGGCGGCCCGCCGCACCCAGTACTCGAGGTCGGACGCGCTGAGGTGCGGGTAGCTCAGGGCCGCGCTCCGGCACATGTCGAAGTCCTCCCAGCGCTCCATGCGGATCCAGCCGTTCTCGACCGCCTCGTAGTAGAGCGGCGTCCCGGGGTAGGGCGTGGCGATGTGGAACAGCGCGATATCCAGCGGCAGGCGCTTGGACAGGTCGATCGTCTGCCGGATCGTCTCCACCGTCTCGCCCGGCAGCCCGATCATGAAGTAGCCCCAGTTCTTGATGCCGACGCGCCGGCTGGCGGCGAGCATCTCCTGCATGAGCGCGACCGTCGTGCCCTTGCGGGCGCGGCGTAGTACCTCCTCGCTGCCGCTCTCCAGCCCCCACCCGATCAGGAAGCAGCCGGCGCGCCTCATCAGCAGCAGCAGCTCCTCGTCCACGAAGTCGACCCGGCTGTTGCACGACCAGCGCAGATCGAGCCCTTCGCTGAGGATCATGCGGCACAGGTCGTACACGAACGCGCGGTTGACCGTGAACAGGTCGGCCTCGAAGTGGATGTGGTGCACGCCGATCTGCTTGAGCAGGTGCAGCTCGCGCAGCACGTGCTCCGCGCTGCGGTGCCGCACCGTGGACTGGTAGGTCACGTGCTTGATGCAGTAGCGGCAGCCGCCCGGGCAGCCCCGGCTGGTCAGCACGAAGGTGTACGGCCGGCCGACGATCGGCACGCGGTACTTCCGCCAGGGAAGCAGGTGGTGGAGCGGCAGCGGCAGCGAGTCGAGGTTCTCGATCAACGGCCGGTCCGGGGTGATGCTCACGACGCCGTGCTCGTCGCGGAAGGCGACCCCGCGGGTCTCGCGCAGCGCTCTGGCGATCAGGGCCGGCGGGACGGCGCGCTGCCGGCCGCCGGTGGCCAGGTACGAGGCGTCCGGGAAGGGGCGCGCGCGTGACGGCGAGACCAGCTCCAGGCCGCCCACCGGCGCCGGGGCGTCGGCGCGCTCCCGCTCGACCTGGCGGTCGATCGCCCGCATCACCTCCAGCGCCGTCAGCTCCGGCTCGCCGCGCACGACGACGTCGAGCGAGGGGTAGGTCTCGAGCGTCTCGCGGCTCAGCGCGGTGACGTGTGCGCCGATCGCGATCGTGATCGTGCCGGCCGCCTTGCCGAGGAAGGTGGCGCGCATGTCGTTGGTGAGGGTGGCAGCGGCGGCGTGGATGATCGTGTAGCGCGGCCGGAAGCGCCACATGTACTGCTCGAGCTGCTCCCAGGTCATGCCCATGCCGTGCGCGTCCACGACGTCGACGCGGTAGCCGGCCTCCTGGATCACCGCGCCGAGCTGCGCCAGGGCGGTCTGCGGCCGGGCGGCCTCGCTGTGGCTGGCGCGGCGGGAAGAGGCGCTGTTCGGCGCCGGGGGGTTCAGCACCAGCAGATCGAGACATTCCTGCTTCGCGCGCGGCGGCTCGATGAACAGGATCTCCCTGTGGTCGCTGCCTTGCTGTCGCTCGGTCGGCGCGCCGCGAGCGCGGAGCTCGCCGGAGATCAGTCGCTTGCCGGTTGGCGCGGTGACGCTGTGCTCGGACACGCCTTCCTCCCGCCTACGAAGAGCCCTGCCTGCGCCCGAAATCAAGAGGCCGCAGCAGCGTTCCGAGGCGGCTGCCCCAGAGCGATCTCGCTGCGGCCCACGCTGGCCGGACTCTGTTGAAGTGACACGCGTTCCGCGGTCGTGCCGCCCGCTCCCATGGTGGAGCTGTGGAGATCCGCAGACCCTCCACGGACGCTTTGCTCCGCCCTTTGACGGCGAAAAGAGGAAGGTCCTGGGGAGGCGACGCCTTCCCAAGCTCCTTCAAGCGGCGCGGGGGCGAGGCCACCGCGTACGTCGTGTGAACTGAGGTGATCCTTGAGTCTCGCAGTAGGATACGGGAGGGTGATGAGTTTTCGGTAAATGCGCCGCGCCGCGCGGATGATGATTTGCTCATCCCCCTGGCGCGGCGATGGGGCGTCGCCGCCCCACGCGGCCTAGGGCGAGGGCGGGCCGGCGCGCATTAGCTCATCGTAAACAGGAACGCGAGGTCGTTCACGTTGGTGTGCGTGGGGCCGGGGCGCAGCAGGTCGCCGAGCGCCTCGAAGAAGGGGTAGGCGTCGTTGCGGGCCAGCGCCGCCGCCGGGCTCAGCCCGAGCGCCTGAGCGCGGGCGAGGGTCTCGCCGGTCACCACGGCGCCGGCCGCATCCGTCGGCCCGTCGTCGCCGTCGGTCGCGAGCGTCACCAGGGCGGTGCGCTCCAGCCCGGCCATGTCGGCCACCGCCGCGAGCGCGAGCTCCTGGTTGCGCCCGCCGCGCCCGTCGCCGCGCAGCGTGACGGTGGTCTCGCCGCCGGCCACGACGCACCCCGGCCGCCCGACCGGGTTGCCGCTCGTCGCCATCTCGCGCGCCACCGCGGCGAGCACCCGGCCGCACTCGCGCGCCTCGCCCTGCAGGAAGGTCGTCAGCAGCAGCGGCGTGAAGCCCTCGGCCCGGGCGGCCTCGATCGCCGCCGCCGCCGCCAGCGCGTTGCTGCCGACCAGCACGTGCGCGATCCCTTCCAGCACCGGGTCGCCCGGCTTCGGCGTGTCGGGGATCGCGCCGGTGAGCCCTTGGCGGAGGTGGGCCAGGATGGGGGAGGGGGCGGTGGCTGTCAGCCCGTAGCGCTCGAGCACCCCCCAGGCATCGGCGAAGGTGCTGGTGTCGGCCACCGCCGGCCCCGAGGCGATCACGTCGAGCGGGTTGCCGACCACGTCGGAGAGCACCAGCGCCGCGAGAGTCGCCGGGTAGGCCATGCGCGCCAGCCCGCCGCCCTTCACCTGGTCGAGGTGCTTGCGGAGCGTGTTGATCTCACCGATCGCCGCGCCGGAGGCCAGCAGCTGCCTCGTGAGCTCCTGCATATCGTCGAGCGTGACGCCCGGCACCGGCAGGGTCAGCAGCGCGGAGCCGCCCCCGGAGATCAGCGCCAGCACCAGGTCGCGCTCGCCGGCGCCGGCGAGCAGCTCGGCGACCCGGCGCCCCGCGGCGACGCTGCGCTCGTCGGGGATCGGGTGGCCGGCCGGCAGCAGCTGGAGATGCGGCCGGGGCTCGATGCCGCCGGCGCCCTGCTGGCTCGCTTTGGAGACGACGAGGCCGCCCGCCAGCCGCTCGCCCAGGACCTCCGCCGCGGCCCTGGCCATCGGGAGGGCCGCCTTGCCGACGCTCACCAGCAGCACGCGGTCGAAGCGCGAGAGGTCGTAGCTGTGCGCGCCCACCAGCAGCTGGCTGCCGTCGCGGCGCAGGAAGCGGCGCACCGCGTTCTGGGGCTCGACCGCCGCGAGGGCCGCCGCGAGCACGCGCGCCACCGCCGTGCCCCAGGCCATCTCGCGCAGCGAGCGAGTCATCAGGCGTTCGGCGCTCAATCGGGACCTCCTGCACCTAAAAAGAACCGCCGGCAGCTGACCGCGGGAGCTCGGCGCGTGTCAGCGGGCGGCGGTTCGGCGATGCGCTACGAGCCCGGCTTGTTCGAGGGCTGCTCGCGCCGGCGGAACGGCGCCGTGAGCATCGTCTTGGTGGAATCGATCATCCACTGGATGGCGGCGATAAACGCCAGGATCGGCCGGAAGACCACCAGCGTGGAGTGCAGCAGCGGCACCCGCGCGAACGCGATCGTCAGCACCAGGATGCTGGCCGACACCACGAACTGCGTCATCTCGTGCAGGTGGAGGCCGAACAGCTCCTCGGCCAGCAGCTCACCGGCGATCGCGACGAGCAGGAGGTACGCGCCGGTGGCCAGCGCCGGCTCCCAGCTGATCATGCGCGTGAAGAGCGTTGCGGCGAAGCGCATCAGCACGATGCCGATCGCGACGCCGAGCATCACCACCCACAGCTTGTTCGAGAGCGCGACCGCGGCGATGACGTTGTCCACGCTGAACGCCAGGTCAGCAAGCTCGATCGCCGCCACCGTCGCCCAGAAGCCGCCCTTGATCGGCGGCTCGAAGCCGTGGTCCTGCTCCGGCATGTGCGGGCGGTACAGGCTGCCGAGGTGCTCGATCGCCAGGTACAGCAGGTAGGCGGCGCCCAGGATGCGCACCCAGGGCTGGTGGATGATGATGCCGGCCAGCACCAGCATGAGCGCCCGGCCGACGTAGGCGCCGAGCAGCCCGACCTTGAGCGCCGCCTGACGCTGCGGCCCGAGCACGCGGGTCGACCAGCCGTCCAGGAAGCGCAGCGGGCGCGGCCAGGGGATCGGCTTGTCGTCCGGCAGGTGGGCGACCATCGCGCCGAGCACTGCGGCGTTGTCGATCGATAAGACCCCCTCAAGGAAGATCAGCTGTATGATGATAACGACGACACCGAGATCTATTCCCATCCGTTTATCCCTCGTTGAGCGGCGTGGCCATAGCGCGACGCGCACGGCCGTAGGGCCGGCCGTGAGGAGGTGGCCGCTCACGCTCCCCTGGTGCCGCTCTGTGCGGCGCACCTATCGGCTATAATACACTATGTTTGGTCGAGCACCATACAGGCACATCTCCCGCCGGAGCGCAACCACTCCTCGAGCGGTCAACACGCTCCGCAGATTGTACCAGAAAGGGACTGCTAATGCCGGTCGTCGCGATCATTGGCGCGCAGTGGGGCGACGAGGGCAAGGGCCATATCGTCGATCTGCTCGCCGAGCGGGCTCGGCTGGTGATACGCTACGGCGGCGGCAACAACGCCGGGCACACCGTTGTCAACGAGCATGGCACCTTCAAGCTCCACGTCGTGCCGTCTGGCATTCTTGACCCGAGCACGGTGAATGTGATCGGCAGCGGCGTCGTGGTCGACCCGGCGGTGCTGCTGCAGGAGATCGAAGAGCTGCAGGAGCGCGGCGTCAGCACCGCCAAGCTGTTCATCAGCGACCGCGCCCACGTGATCATGCCCTACCACATCATCCAGGACCAGCTGGACGAGACCGCGCGTGGCGAGGAGAAGCTCGGCACGACCGGCCGCGGCAACGGCCCGGCCTACGCCGACAAGATGGCGCGCATCGGCGTGCGCACCGGCGACCTGCTGCACGAGGAGACGCTGCTGGCGCGGCTGCGCCAGGCGCTCGACATCAAGAACCGGATGCTCACCAGCATCTACGGCGTCCAGCCGCTCTCGCTCCACGAGACCTTCCTGCGCTACCTGGAGTACGGCAGCCGCCTCGAGCCCTACATCACCGACACCTTCCCGATCGTCCAGCGCGCGCTGGAGAAGGACGTGCCGATCCTGCTCGAGGGCGCGCAGGGCGCGCTGCTCGACATCGACCACGGCACGTACCCCTACGTCACCTCGTCGCCGCCCGGCGCCGCGGGGGCCTGCCAGGGCTCAGGGGTGGCGCCGACGCGCCTGAGCTCGGTGGTCGGGGTGCTGAAGGCCTACGCGACGCGGGTGGGCACTGGGCCGTTCCCGACCGAGGTGGAGGGGGATGCCGCCGACATCCTGCGCCAGATCGGCACCCCCTGGGCCGAGGTCGGCACCACCACCGGCCGCCTGCGCCGCGTCGGCTGGTTCGACGCGGTGGCCGCGCGCTACGCCGTGGCTATCAACGGCATCGACACCGTCGCGATCACCAAGCTCGACGTGCTCGACACGATGCCGCGCATCAAGGTGTGCGTCGGCTACCGGCGCAACGACACGGCGCTGGACTACCCGCCGGCGAACACGGCGATTCTGGACCAGGTCGAGCCGATCTACGAGGAGCTGCCGGGGTGGATGACGCCGACCACCGGCGCGCGCCGCTTCGAGGACCTGCCGACCGAGGCCCGCGACTACGTGGCGCGGCTGTGCGAGCTGGTCGGGGCGCGCCTGGGGATGATCTCCGTCGGCCCGAACCGCGACCAGATCATCGAGGTCAACCGGATCTTCTAGACGGAGAAGGGGTGTGCCAGCGCGGCAGCTCCGCACCGACACACCCCCTGAGTCTGCCAAACGGCTCGATCAGCCCTGATGCACTTCGGCCTGCCCGAGCGTGGCGAGCTTCTGCGCCAGCGCCGACGCCGACGGCTCGACAAGCAGCGTGCCGTCCGGGAATAGAATGGTCGGCACGCTGCGGTAGCCGCGGTTCACGCGCTCGACGTAGCTGCGCGCCTCGTCGTCCTGCTCGATATCGACGTAGTGGTACGCTACCTGGTGCTGGTCTAGCACCCGCCGCGCGACCCGGCACGCGCCGCACCACGCGGTTCCGTAGACCGTAATGTTGCCGTTCACCTGGGCTGCCATATCGCCGGTGTGTCCTCTGCTGCTCAGTTCGCCGAAGGCCGGCCTCCGGCGAACGCTCTCGTGCACTACTTACCGGGCTTACGCGGGAGACCCGCCAGGGCGGCCGCCCTCCTCACAGGAGGGGCGAAGGGCCGCAGGCGCGTCACGAGCCGGTTCTTCTGCCCGCAGAGAGGAGCGGAGGGCCGCGCAGACCCTCCGAGCACGTTCTTTCTTGCCGCAGAGCGGAGGAAGAAGAGCTCCTAGATCACTCCAGAGGTGCGGGGGTAAGGCACCGTGTAAGTCGTCGCTATTATACAGCAAAAAGCTTTCGAAAGTGTTGTAGAGCGTTTTCAGGTGTGCTACACTCGAGGCATCGCGGTCGCGCGCCGCGTCGCTGAGGGACCAAGCGAAGGGTATGCACCATGGGCCGGGTCGTCGCAGTCTGCAATCTGAAGGGTGGCATCGGCAAAACCACCACCGTCGTCAATCTTGGTGCGGGCCTGGCGCATAAGGGCGCGCGTGTGCTTCTGGTGGACACGGACGCGCAGGGGAACCTCGCCATGGCGCTGGGAGTCCGGCCGCGCCGCACCATCTACGAGGTGCTGGTAGATGGCGCGGCGGCCGCCGACTGCCTGACGCCGGCGCGCCCGAACCTGGACCTGCTGGCGGCCGACCACGCGCTGCTCGGCGCCACCGCCGAGATCACGCGCCGGCCGGACTGGAGCCGCGCGCTCGAGCGTGGCCTGCGCCCGATCGTCGGGCGCTACGACTTCATCCTGGTGGACTCGGGCGGCTCGCTGACCCCGCTCAACGTCAACGCGCTCATGGCCGCGAGCGACGTGATCGCCCCGACGACCGTCGAGCCGTTCTCGATCAAGGGGCTCGAGATGCTCTTCAGCCAGGTGTCGCGGGTGAAGGGCAGCGGCCGCAGCATCCGGGCGATCGTGCCCACGATGTACGACCCGCGCTCGCGCCAGTCGGTCGACCTGCTCGCCGAGCTGCGCGCCCGCTACGGCTCGCTGGTCGCGCCGCCGGTGCGCGTCAACGTGCGTCTCTCCGAGGCGCCGGCGCAGGGCCGCACGATCTACGAGCACGACCCGCGCTCGCGCGGCGCCGCCGACTACGCGGTGCTCGTCGAGCACATCAGCGCGCTGTTCGGCTTCCAGCCGCCGCGCGACGAGCAGCCGGTGAGGGACCAGCCGGCCGCGGCCACGCCCCACGCCGCCGGCGCCGCGCCCTCGCTCGTGACACGCCCCGCGCCGACGACGAACGCGCACTCCCCGGCGCCGCTGCCGGACCACTGCCCGAACTGCGGGCGGGAGCTGCGCTACGCGACTCTGGCGGGCTACCGCGTCGCGTACTGCGACCACTGCCGCTACAAGGCGCAGACGCTCGCCGGCGGCCCGCGCAGGTGACGCCGGGACAATCACAGGGTCACCGGCCCAGCCGCCGCCGCACCGCGCCCACGAAGAAGTCCAGCGCCTCGACGCGCAGCGCGAGGCAGGCCGCCATATAGCAGGCGGCGGCGGGGACGCCCGCGGCGGCCACCTGCACGAGCGGGTGGGCCGGCGCCAGCCAGCCGCCGATCCCCCAGGCGACGGCGAACAGCGCCAGGCTGGCCAGCGCGCACTTCAGCAGCGCCTCGCCGATCCGCAGCCCGCCCAGGTCTACCAGGCGGCGCGCCAGGAGCAGCATCAGCAGCATGTGGCCGATCCACTGCGCGGTGTTGCCGAGGATGAGCGCCTCGATCCCCAGGCCGCTCGCCAGCAGCGCCAGGGCGCTCACCGCGTAGATCCCGATCGCCGCGCCCTGCACCAGGTTCGGCGCCAGCGTTCGCTGGCGGGCGTAGAAGGCGAAGAGCAGCATCTGGTCGACCGCCGCCGCCGGCAGCCCCGGCAGGTAGAGCAGCAGCGCCCGCGCCGTCGCCAGCGAGTCCGCCACATCGAACGCGCCGCGCTCGAACAGCAGCGCGACGACCGGGCGCGCCAGGGCCGCCAGCCCGGCCGCGGCCGGCAGGATGAGCAGCAGCACCACCTTGATGCCCATCGCCAGCGTCGTGCGGAAGGCCAGCTCCTCGCGCGCCTCGGCCTGCCGCGAGAGCGTGGGCAGCACCGCGAACGACACCGCGGCCGCCACCAGGCCGAGCGGCAGCTGGATGAGCGTGGTCGCGTAGCGCATGGTCGGGATGGTGCCGGCCTCGAGGCGCGAGGCCAGGTTGCGGTCCAGAATGATCCCGATGACCGAGAAGCCGATCCCGAGCGCGACGGGGGCGTAGAGGCGCAGGATCCGGCGCACGCCGGGGTGCCGGAGGTCCATCATCAGCAGCGGGGCGGGGGTGCCGCCGCGGCCTGGCCGAGCGCCGGATGCCCCCGAGCGTATTCCGCGCAGCCCCGGCAGCTGGAGCGCCACCTGCAGCCCGGAGCCGAGGAGCACGCCGGCCACCAGGCTCATCGGTCCGAGCAGCGGCTCGAGCAGCAGCGCCCCGATGATGATGCCGCCGTTGAAGGCGCTGGTGGTGAACGCCGGGAGCAGAAAGTGCTGGCGGGCGTAGAGCAGCGCCGTGATCAGCCCCGAGAGGCCCATGAGCACGGCGCTCGGCAGCAGCAGCTGCGTCATGCGCACCGTGAGGTCGCGCAGCTCCGGCGGGAAGCCGCCGACCAGCACCGTGACCGCCAGGGGCGCCTGCCAGGCGAGCAGCGCGCAGACCGCGGCGAGCGCCAGGAGCGCCAGGTTGATCACGGTGGACGCGACCCGCCAGAGCTGCTCCTCATCCTGCTCGGCGTAGGCGCTGAACACCGGCACCAGCGCCGCGCTGATCGCCCCGTTCACCAGCAGGTCGTAGAGGATGGTCGGCACGGCCGAGGCGGCGGTGAAGGCGGCCACCTCGGGGCCGCGGCCGAACACGCCGGCGATCACCGCCTCGCGCGCCAGCCCGATCACGCGGCTGACGATGTTCCCCACCGCGATCAGCAGCGCGGCGACGGCGATGCGGCGGGTGAGCGATGGGCCCGATGGCGATGGTTCGGTCGCGGCCATACCCGTTGTCGATCACAATGGTAGGGACGCCCCCGCGGAGCGTCCCTACCATTCACACGTGCGCCTCGTTCCGCTGGCGAGGGGTGTCACGGCGAGGGCGGCTCGCCGCCGGCCGTCATCTTGTCGACGATCTCGCGCACCGCCACGGGGTCGGCCGCGAAGGTGGCGGGCGTCTCCAGCGCCACGATCATCTTCGAGTCGATCGCGTAGCGCTGCACGTCCTCCGCGCTGAGCCGCGTCCCAACCTGCGCGAGCCACACCATCTTGCTGCGCGGGATGTCGGTGCGGACGTAGTCGCGCAGCGCGCTGGTGTAGTCGTCCAGGAGGGTGAGCTGCTCCAGAAGGTTCTGCTCGCGCACGCGGTTGAAGATCGCCATCAGCACCTGCTGCTGGCGCTGGTTGCGCCCGAAGTCGTTGTCGGCGTGGCGCGTGCGGGCGTAGATCAGCGCCCGCTCGCCGTCCATCAGCTGCTCCCCGGCGTCGAAGTGAATCTCCATGGTGCGCACGTCGCCGGGGTAGGCGTCCACCGGGTACTTCGGGTCGTCGATCGGGCGCGGCACGTCGATCGTGATCCCGCCGATGAGGTCGATGATGGTCTTGAAGCCCTCGAAGTTGACCAGCACGAAGTGGTGCACCGGCACGCCCACCAGCTTGCTGACGGTCTCCTTCGCCAGGGCCGCGCCGTAGCCGGGGCCCATGCGCAGCTCGCCGATCGGGTAGGCGGCGTTGATCCGGTTGTAGCCGTAGCCCGGGATCTCGACCCACAGGTCGCGCGGGAAGGAGAGCAGGCTGACGCGGTTGGTGCGCGGGTTCAGGTGGACCAGGATGATCGCGTCGGTGCGGGTCGGCTCCCCGTCGACGCGCGCGTCGGTGCCGAGCAGGAGAATGTTCACCGGCTCATCCGGCATGGGCTCGGCCGGCTGCTCGGTGGGCGCGACGCTGGCGCCGGCGCTCTCCTCCTGGCTGACCTGCGGCGCGCTGGGGGGCTCAGCGCTCGCGGAAGGTATGCTCGTCGGCTCGGGCAGCGTCACCGGCGTGACGATCATCGCATCGACATCGTCGAGCGCGCGCTTCCATTCTAGGCCGAGACGTATAGCTGCCGTCGAGAAGAGGAGCACCGCGATGAGTATGCCGCTTGTAAGGATGCGGCTCCGGTGATACGCTGGTCGACGATCCAAAACGACAACTCCACACAAAATTCCGCCGCATGCGGGGCGACGGAAAGCCGCGATTCTGGTGTCGATTACGCGTACTATACCACATCTTAATTCGCGCGCGGTCCGCCGCCCTGCTCAGCCGGTGGATACCGTGTAGCAAGGAGCGTGCCCAGCGCGGCTCAGGGCAGGAACTTGAGCGGGTCCACCGGGTGCCCGTTCACGGTCACCGTGAAGTGCAGGTGGACGCCGGTGGCAAAGCCGCCCCCTGAGCGGTCGTAGGTCATGCCCATCAGGCCGATCTGGTCCCCGGCGTCCACGATGTCGCCGACGCGGACCGAGGGCTTGCGCAGCAGATGGCCGTAGATCGTGCGCACGCCGTCGCCGTGGTCGATGCGCACGCAGTAGCCGTAGCCGCTGCACCAGCCGGCCTCCACCACGCGCCCGCCGCGCGCGGCCAGGATCGGGGTGCCGGCGCGGTTGGCGATGTCGAGGCCGTTGTGGAAGCTGCGGTACGGCACTCTGCGCCAGCCGAAGGGCGACGTCAGCTGGCCCCAGGTCGGCCAGACCCAACGCGGCGGCGGCGGCGGGAAGTCGGTCGTCTCCGGGAGCGCCTCGAGCGCGCCGGGCGGCAGCCAGAGCAGGTCCGCGCGCACCCAGCCCGATCCGTGCTCCCCCGCGTCGACCTTGACCCAGTCGGCGTGGCGCGCCACCGGCCGCAGTTGGTGCCCCGCGTCCAGCGACGCGATGCGGTCGTAGGCGCGGCCGGGCCCGGTCCGCAGGTTCGTCTCGGCCTCGCGCACCGAGCCGGCGGTCACGGCGCGCAGCCCGGCGACGTCGGCGATATCTGGGGGCAGCGGCTGGCGCCCGCCGGGGATGAAGAGCTCCGCCCCCGGGCGGGGCTGCTCGCCGGGGCGCAGCCGGTTGGGCAGGAAGAGCAGGATCGCGTCCGGCGAGACGCCGTAGCTTGCGGCGATCGACTCGACCGTCTCGCCGGGCTGGACGGTGTGCGGCAGGCCGGCCACACGCGGGATGCGCAGCTCCCGCCCGGCCGCCAGAAATGACTCGTCCTCCAGGCCGTTCGACCAGAAGAGCGTCTCGGCGTCCACCCCGTAGCGGGCCGCCACCTCGGCCAGCGTCTCGCCCTCCGCGAGCGTGTGGTACTCGGGGTAGGTCTCCGGCGCGGGCATGAGGAGCGGGCGTGGGGCGAGGGCGTCGTCCGGCTGCGCGGCGGCCGGCAGAACGTATGAAACGAGCACCGGGAGGTCGGCGCCGCTGGCCTCGACGGGGTGCGCGGCAGTCGCTCCGGACTCGGTGTCGGAGAAGCGCCCGGCCAGGAGCGCCGCGGCGAGCACCAGCAGGCTGGTGAGGCTGTGGGCCGCCATACGCGGCGTAAAGAGCCGGGCGAGCGGCGCGCCGTCCAGGAGCAGCGCGCGCCGTCCGCGCGGGGCGGGTGGCGGCTGCGGTGGGAGGGGCCAGCCCTCCAGCGCCGCCCGCGCCGCCCGAGCTGCTGGGTGGGCACTGCCGCGGCGCCGGAGGCGCAGCGCCGCCCGCGCCCTGAGGGCGCCCAGCCGGTGCCTCACAGGGCGCCCCAGCGCTATGTCGGGCGCCGTGATGTCGCGCGCCCCGAGCGTTCGGGCTGTATCAGCCATAACCTCGATCGTGTACGATACGAGCGCCCTACGATACCGCCGCCGGCCGGTTCTGTCAAACGCCGGGGCTCACGCCGCTTCCGACGGCTCGGCATAGTGCTTGCTGAGCGGCGTAGTATAAGCTGATTTCCGCGATCGCGCAGCGAGGTACTGCCCAGTGGCCAAGCCGGTTCTCTTCGCGGTGGACGACGACGCCGCGATCCTCAGCGCCGTCACCCGCGACCTGCGGCGGCGCTACGCCGAGCGGTTTCGGGTGATGCGCGCTGACTCCGGCGCCGGCGCCCTGGAGGCGCTCGAGGAGCTGCGCCGCCGCGAGGAAACCGTCGCGCTGTTTCTGGTCGACCAGCGCATGCCGCACATGAGCGGCGTCGAGTTTCTGGCGCAGGCGATGCCCATCTACCCCGACGCGCGCCGCGTGCTGCTCACCGCCTACGCCGACACCGACGCCGCGATCGAGGCGATCAACGCCGCATCGGTCCACTACTACCTGGTCAAGCCGTGGGACCCGCCCGAGGAGCAGCTCTACCCGGTGCTCGACGACCAGTTGGAGGAGTGGGAGGCCAGCTACCGGCCGCCGTTCGAGGGGCTGCGGGTCGTCGGCTACCGCTGGTCGCCCGAGGCGCACGAGATCAAGGACTTCCTGGCGCGCAACCACGTCCCCTACCTGTACCTGGACGTCGAGACCGACCCGGCGGCGCGGGAGGTGCTGGATCGCTTCGAGGCCGCGCCCGACTCGCTCCCGCTGGTGGTGCTCCCAGGCGGCGAGACTCTCGCCGCGCCCGAGCCGCCCGCGCTGGCGGAGCGGATCGGCCTCCGGACCCAGGCCGACCAGCCGTTCTACGACCTGGTGATCGTCGGCGCGGGGCCGGGCGGCCTGGCCGCCGCGGTCTACGGCGCGTCGGAGGGCCTGCGCACGGTGCTCGTCGAGCGCCAGGCGCCGGGAGGCCAGGCCGGCACCAGCTCGAGGATCGAGAACTACCTCGGCTTCCCGGCCGGCATCAGCGGCGGCGAGCTGGCGCGGCGCGCGGTGACGCAGGTCCGCCGCTTCGGCGTGGAGCTGCTCACGCCCCAGGAGGCGACCGGCCTGCGCGCCGACGGGCCCTACCAGATCCTGCGCCTCGCCGACGGCAGCGAGGTCGCCAGCCACGCCCTGATCGTCGCGGTGGGCCTGGAGTACCGCACGCTCGACGCGCCCGGCGTCGAGCGGCTGGCGGGCGCCGGCGTCTACTACGGGGCCTCGATCACCGAGGCCAGCTCCTGCCGGGACTGCCCGGTGTTCATCGTCGGCGCGGGCAACTCGGCCGGCCAGGCGGCGATGTACCTCTCGCAGTACGCCGGCCGCGTCACGATGCTGGTCCGCGGCGCCTCGCTGGAGGCGAAGATGTCGCAGTACCTGGTGGACCGCATCCGCCAGACGCCGAACATCGAGGTGCTGCTGGAGGCCGAGGTCGCCGCCGTCGAGGGCCAGGATCACGTCGAGGCCGTCGCCGTCCGCCACGTGCCCAGCGGCAGCGAGGAGACCCGCGACGCGACCGCGCTGTTCGTCTTCACCGGCGCGGTGCCGTGTACGGGGTGGCTGAGGGACACGCTGCGCTGCGACCGCGAGGGCTTCGTTCTGACCGGCTCGCAGCTGCTCGAGGGTGGCAGGCCGCTGCCCGGCTGGCCGCTCGAACGCCCGCCGTACCTGCTGGAAAGCAGCGTGCCGGGCGTCTTCGCCGTCGGCGACGTGCGCGCCGGCTCGGTCAAGCGCGTCGCGTCGGCCGTCGGCGAGGGCTCGATCGCCGTCCAGTTCGTCCACGAGCACCTGAGCCGCGTTCGGTAGCCGGGCAGGAAGAAGCGGCCCCGGCGGCAGCCCGCGCGTGCTGGCCCCGCCCGCACGCTCGACCGAGGTACGTCGCGTATGGACACCATCACCTCGTTCCCGCTCTTCGAAGACATCACCGACGACGAGCTGGCGTGGCTGCAGGCCAACAGCCGCGAGGTGCGCGTCGGGCAGGGCGAGTACTTCACGCGCGAGGGGGAGCGGCCCGCCGGGTTCTACGTGGTGCTCGAGGGCGAGCTGCAGATCACGCGCACCCTCGGCGGCCAGACGATCGTGGTCGGCACCACGCCGCGCGGGGTGATCGGCAACGAGCTGCCGCTGCTGCACGGCACCCCGTCGCCCATGAGCGCGCGCGCCATCGTGCCGAGCCGCCTGATGGTCTTCGAGCCGGCGGCCTTCCGCGCGATCTTCGCCAACTGCCCCACGGTGGGCGCCAAGATCCTCAAGATCGCCGCCGAGCGCACGCACGACCTGGCCGGGCTGGTGAAGCAGCAGGAGAAGCTCGCGGCGCTCGGGAAGCTGGCGTCCGGGCTGGCCCACGAGCTCAACAACCCCGCGTCGGCGGCGCGCGCCGCAGTTCGCGTGCTGCGCGACACGCTCCCCGAGCTGGAGGCGCGCACGATGGACCTGTGCGCGGCGGCGCTGGACGGCGCTCAGCTCCAGCGCCTGACGGAATTCCGGCGCGAGGCCCTCGAGGCCGCCGCCAGCGCCGCGCCGATCTCGTCCGTCGAGCAGAGCGACCGCGAGGAGGAGCTGGGCGCCTGGCTCGCGGGGCGCGGAATCCCCGACGCCTGGGAGGTCGCGCCGACCTTTGTGGCGGCCAGGCTCACCGCCGCGGACCTGGAGGCGCTGCTAGAGCCGCTGCCGGCCGGCGCCGCGGCGGCCGTCGTCTCCTGGCTACACCAGTCGCTGTACGTCGCGATGCTGCTGGACGAGCTGGAGCAGAGCGCGCGGCGCATCTCGGAGCTGATCGGCGCCGTCAAGTCGTACACCTACATGGACCAGGGCGCGCTCCAGGAGGTGGACCTGCACCGCGGCCTGGAGGACACGCTGGCGGTGCTCAGGCACAAGCTCAAGGACGCCACCGTCGTGCGCGAGTTCGCGCCCGAGCTGCCGGCGATCGAGGGGCGCGGCGGCGAGCTGAACCAGGTGTGGACCAACCTGATCGACAACGCGATCGACGCGACGGGCGGGAAGGGCACGATCCGGATCATCACCCGCCGCGAGAACAGCTTCGTGATGGTGGAGGTGGCCGACGACGGGCCGGGCATCCCGCCCGATGTGCTGCCGCGGATCTTCGAGCCGTTCTTCACGACCAAGGGCGTCGGCCAGGGCACGGGCATGGGGCTGGACATAAGCTACCGGATCGTCCAGCAGCACGGCGGCACGATCGAGGTGCAGTCGCAGCCGGGGAGCACCCGCCTCATCGTTCGGCTGCCGGTGGGGCACGCCTCGGCCGCGCCGCAATCCGGCTGACTGTATGCTGTTGTGGTGGGGCGAAGCCGCGCCGCGACGCGAGGGAGGGCGTATGGCCTGCACACACACCGACCAGATCCACGATGTGTCGCCAAGCGCGCAGGGCTGCGAGGACTGCCTGAAGATCGGCGCACGATGGGTGCACCTGCGCATCTGCCTGGTGTGCGGCCACGTGGGCTGCTGCGACTCGTCGCCCAACAAGCACGCCACCAAGCACTTTCACGACAGCGGGCACCCGATCGTCCAGTCCTTCGAGCCGGGCGAGGACTGGCGCTGGTGCTACGTGGACAGGGAGTTCCTGTAGCTGCGGCGGCGCTACGCCTCGCGCGCTAGCTGCAGCTCGTCGACGATCTCGCCGACGCCCTCCGTGTTGCGCACGATCTCCAGGATCCGCTGGCGCTCCTCCTCCGAGTGCACCTGCCCGCGCAGGTAGACCACGCCGCCGCCCTGCGTGTTGATGTTCAGGCGCGCGAGGTGGTCGGCGTGCAGCTCGCGGCCGAGGTTCGTGCGCACGCGGTCGGTAGTGATCAGGTCGTCGCCGTAGGCCTCGAGCTCGCCGGCATCCACAGCGCTCCCGGTGGGCTGCTCCTGCGGGTCCGCGGTGGCGCGCTCCTGCCTCTCGCCGGCGACCGCAGGTCTAGCTTCGGCACGCCTGGCGCTCTCGCCACGGGCGGCGGCGCGCTCCGCCAGCTGCGCCGCGCTCCGCTCGACGGCTCGCTCTGCCGGGGTGGACTCCGCGTCGGGGTTCGTCAGCAGCGCCGCGGCGAGCTCGAACAGCCCGATGCCGGCGAGCGCCGCGCGCACGCCCGCCCTCTCCCTGCGGAAGAACAGCGGCGCCGCGAGGAATGCGAGCGCGCTGGCCGCGTCGAACATCAGGTGGGCCCGAAAGGACAGCGCGCGCCGCACGCCGAGCTCGTAGTCGGTCAGCGCGCTGTAGGCGGCCGTGACCAGGCCGAGCAGGCGCGCGAAGCTCGCGACCGGGCCGCTCCAGCCGAGCGCCCAGGGCAGCGCCAGCAGCCCGCCCGCGGTCAGGTAGTCGAGCACCCCGTGGATGCGCCGAGAGATCGGTTTCACCTCGATGGCCCTCCATCTCCAGCCGATACCGCTGCCTCCAGGCATGGCACACGGCGTGCCGCGGGAGGGCCGAGTCGCCTACGAATCGCCGCCTTCTGCCCTGCGAGCCTGGGGCTGCTCGAGGAAGGCGCTCAGCCGCTGCGCCTCGCGCTCCAGCTGCGCCGACGCCTCGGGCGGAGGCGGCTCGAACGGCTCCAGGCGCACATTCACACGGCGGCCCTTGGCCTCGTGCTCCCACACCCCGACGATCCGGCCGCCCAGGAGGATCGCCGGCGCGATCCAGCCCTGCGGGCGCGAGACCTGGCTGCGGCGCTCCTCGGGAAGCACCGCCGGGTGGCGCAGCAGCGCGATGGTGTAGGGGTCGAACGCCGGCAGCAGGCGCGCCCCGCCGCCTGCGGGCAGATCGGCCATGGCTTCGAGGGTCGCGGCGAGCGCCCACGCGCGCCAGCCCTCGACGTCGACCTGGGCCAGCTCGCCCTCCAGCGAGCGGAACAGCCGCTTCGCCGGCCCTGGATCGGTCCCCCACCAGCGCGCAAAATCCTCCGGCGTGGCGGGACCGTAGGCGGCCAGGAAGCGGCGGGCCACCTCGCGCAGCGCCTCCTGCGGCTCGAACTCGCGCCAGCCGTGGAGCCAGCGCCGCGGGTGGACGAACGTCACGTTCTGGCCCTGGCCCGGCCCGAAGCACAGCGCGCCGGACCACGCGGACGGCTTTAGCAGCGCGCCCCACCCCGAGAGGAGCACCGTGCGCAGCCGCGGGTTGGCCGCCCGCTCGGCGACGGCGTCCGCGAGCTGCTCGCGGGTCTGCGGCGTGTCGGACAGGACGGCGGGCACAGTAGCGAGGATCGCCTCGTACTCCTCGGGCGTCACGCCGTGGTAGGTGAAGTAGCTCGGCGGCCGTCGCACGGGCGTCGCGGCGCGCGCTGCGACGTAGAGCGGCAGGTCGTCCGCGGCCACGATGTGCAGCGTCCCGCGCATGACCCACGTCTTCACAAGCGTCCGGTCGCGCCACAGCCCGGCCTCGAGGTCGGACGGCGAGGCGTCCGGCGAGCGGACCCGCAGCGCCAGCTCCGCCGCGGACATCAGCTGCGCCTGAAGGCCGCAGATGGCGCGGACGATCTCGAGCGCGGACTCGCCGGCCGCCTGCCCGCTGAGCCGGTGCTGCGCGAGCCGCCACCGGTGGACCTGCTCCCAAGTCAGTTCAGCAGTCGTCATCGGTGCATCCCGCTATCGAAGGTCGAACGTACGTTTCAGATCGTAGCGCGGCGGCCGCGAGCGGTCAAGCGGGCCGTGTCCACTTCCGCTTCCGGCTGGCAACAAAGCGTCCATAGAAAGTTTCAGATCCTCCACGCCTCCCCGCAGGGATGGCGGGCAGCGCGGCCGCGTAAGTCCTGTACAATGGGGGTGTGGTGATGGCGTGGTGGCGTAGCAGCAGGCCGCTGCGCCACCACGCCACATTTTCGCCCTCGGGCGCCGGCGGGGCCGGCGTCCCTCCACATAAGGAGCAGACCATGAACTACCGACGCTTGGGCAAAGCGGGTATCAAGCTCAGCGAGCTCTCGCTGGGCGCGTGGGTGACATACGGCGGGCAGGTCGGCGAGGATGTCGCGCGCGAGTGTATGGTCGCGGCGTACGAGGCGGGGGTCAACTTCTTCGACAACGCCGAGGGCTACGCCGGCGGCAACGCCGAGATCGTGATGGGCAACGTCATCAAGAAGCTCGGCTGGCGCCGCGAGGACCTGGTGATCTCCACCAAGATCTTCTGGGGCGGCAACGGCCCGAACGACACCGGCCTGTCGCACAAGCACATCATCGAGGGCGTGAACAACGCCCTCAAGCGGCTGCAGATGGACTACGTCGACCTGGTCTTCTGCCATCGGCCCGACCCGAACACGCCGATCGAGGAGACGGTGCGGGCGATGGACATCATCATCAAGCAGGGCAAGGCATTCTACTGGGGCACGTCGGAGTGGAGCGCGGCCGACATCATGCGCGCCGACGCCATCGCCCGGCAGTACGGCCTGACCCCGCCGACCATGGAGCAGCCGCAGTACAACATGTTCCACCGCCAGCGCTTCGAGGTGGAGTACGCGCCGCTCTACCGGGAGCTGGGCTACGGCACGACGATCTGGAGCCCGCTGGCGTCGGGCCTGCTGAGCGGCAAGTACAACGACGGCATCCCGCCGGACAGCCGGGCGGCGCTGAAGGGCTACGAGTGGCTGCAGCGCGGCATCACCCCTGAGCGGATCGAGAAGGTGCGCCGGCTCGCCGAGATCGCGCGCGACCTCGGCTGCACCACGGCGCAGCTCGCGCTGGCCTGGTGCCTCAAGAACCCCAACGTCAGCACGGTGATCACCGGCGCCAGCCGGCCGGAGCAGGTCACCGAGAACATGAAGGCGGTCGAGGTCGCGCCCAAGCTGACCGACGAGGTGCTCGAGCGCATCGAGGAGGTGCTGGGGAACAAGCCGGCGTAGCGGCGGCTCGTATCGGCAGCAGGCAGGCTGGGGAACGTCCTACCGCGGCGTTCCCCACTTGTCACTTCTCCCCGCATACCGCGCGTGCTACACTCGCCGGGACGAACCTGATGAGAGGAGCACGCATATGGAGGAGCTGCTGCGCGATACGGCGAGGCGCGCGATTCGCTACCTGAACGGCCTCAATGATCGCAGCGTCGCCCCGACGGCCGAGGCGGTCGCGCGCCTCGAGGCGCTGGGCGGGCCGCTGCCCGACGCCCCCAGCGACCCGGCCGACGTGCTGGCGCTGCTGGATGAGGTCGCCTCGCCGGCGACGGTCGCCTCGGCGGGCAGGCGCTACTTCGGCTTCGTGATCGGCGGATCGCTCCCGGCGGCGCTGGCCGCGAACTGGCTGGCCGCCGCGTGGGACCAGAACACCGCGCTGCGGGTGATGTCGCCGGCCGCGGCGGCGCTGGAGGAGATCGCCGGCGCGTGGCTGGTGGACATCCTGGGCCTGCCGGCAGGAACGGCCGCCGGCTTCGTCACCGGCGCGACGATGGCGAACCTGGCCGGCCTCGCGGCGGCCCGCCACGCCGTGCTGGAGGCATCCGGCTGGGACGTCGAGGCGCGGGGGCTGTTCGGCGCGCCGGAGATCACCGTCGTGGTCGGCGAGGAGGTCCACGTCAGCCTGGTCAAGGCGCTCGGCCTGCTTGGGCTGGGCCGGGAGCGGGTGGTGCGCGTGCCGGTGGACGGGCAGGGGCGCATGCGCCCCGACAGGCTGCCGCCGCTTAGGGGCCCGGCGATCGTCTGCGCGCAGGCGGGCAACGTCAACACCGGCGCGTTCGACCCGCTGGACGAGATCTGCGCCGCCGCGCACGACGCCGGGGCGTGGGTCCACGTGGATGGCGCCTTCGGCCTGTGGGCGGCGGCCGCTCCCGGGCGGGCGCACCTGGCGCGCGGGCTGGCCGAGGCCGACTCGTGGGCCACCGACGCGCACAAGTGGCTCAACGTGCCCTACGACAGCGGCGTGGCGCTGTGCCGCCACCCCCAGCACCTGCGCGCCGCCATGTCGGTCACCGCGGCCTACCTGGCGACCGACGAGCGGCCGGAGCCATCGCACCACACGCCGGAGATGTCGCGCCGGGCGCGCGGGGTCGAGGTCTGGGCGGCGCTGCGCTCGCTCGGGCGGGCGGGCGTGGCCGACATGGTGGAGCGCACCTGCCGCCTGGCGGAGCGCTTCGCCGCCGGGCTGCGCGCCGCGGGGTACGAGGTGCTGAACGACGTGGTGCTCAACCAGGTGCTGGTCTCGTTCGGCGACGACGCGGCGACGCGGGCGGCGGTGGCGGCGCTGCAGGCCGAGGGCACCTGCTGGTGCGGCGCGACGGTGTGGCAGGGCCGCGCCGCCATGCGGATCAGCGTCTCGTCGTGGGCGACGACCGAGGCGGACGTGGACCGCAGCCTGGAGGCGATGCTGCGCGCGGCACAGGAGGCGCAGCCCGCGCTCAATGAGCGCTAACTTGGCAGGAGTTACGCGGAGCGGTCAGAGCGTGCTTGAGGACGAGAGGGGTTGCGACCCCTCTCGCGCTCTCCCCCGTCGGAAGGGGCTGCACAGCCCCTTCCGAACCATCCCTGCAAGGGATGCCATCTCCCATAGCCCGCCCGTTGTCATGCCTCAGCACACCAGCCGCACGTCTCAGCCACACGGGCTGTTGCATTGCAGCGCATCAGTCTGTGCCTGGGGCACGGGCATCGGTGGAGGTGGGCAT
>CALJIC010000207.1 GCA_937974195.1 uncultured Roseiflexaceae bacterium
GCGGCAGCCCTTTGCGTGAGCCGCGCGGAGCGGCAAGAATGAGGTAAGCGAGGGGTCCAGGACGGTAGTTCTGGCGCGAGCCGCGCGGAGTGGCACGCACGCGGACGAGCCACGGCGAGTGGGGTGATGACGCAAGCGTGCGGTCCAAGGGCGGCAGCCCTTTGCGTGAGCCGCGCGGAGCGGCAAGAATGAGGTAAGCGAGGGGGCCAGGGGCAGCAGCCCCTGACGCACGCCGCCGCCAGTGGCGTTATACTGGCACGACTGAGCGATGGCCTAGCCCTGTACCGCCTGGAGGGGTTTGGGGAGGCAACGCCTCCTCTTATGAACCACATCCGGAGACCCACCGGAAGGAGCACACCGTGCGAGTCACAAGAGCCGTGATCACTGCCGCCGGCCGCAGCCAGCGGGCGCTGCCGCTCCAGCGCGTGGTCGACCGCGACGGCACGCCCAAGTCGGTGCTGCGCGTGATCGTCGAGGAGGCCCTGCGCGCCGGGGCGGAGGAGGTGTGCGTCGTCGTGGCGCCCGGCGACGCCGAGGTGTACGCGGCCGCCGCCGATGAGCACGCCGGGCGGCTGCGCTTCGTCGTGCAGGACCGGCCGCTCGGCTACGGCCACGCCCTGCACTGCGCGCGGGAGTTCGTCGGCTCCGACCCGTTCCTGCACCTGGTGGGCGACCACCTGTGGATCAGCCGCGGCGAGAAGGGCTGCGCCAGGCAGCTGGTGGAGCTGGCCGAGGCCGAGTCGTGCGCCGTGTCGGCGGTTCAGCCCTCGCGCGAGAGCCTGCTGCCGTACTTCGGAGTCGTCGGGGGGCGCCGGCTGCCCGGCCGCCAGGACCTGTACCTGGTGGAGACGGTGCGCGAGAAGCCGACCCCGACCGAGGCCGAGCAGCGCCTAGTGGTGCCGGGGCTGCGCGCCGGCCACTACCTGTGCTTCTTCGGGATGCACGTGCTCACCCCGGGCATTATGGAGATCCTCGAGCGGCAGGTGCGCGACGCCGGCGACCGCGGCGGGGTCCATCTGTCGCACGCGCTCGACGAGCTCTCGCAGCGCGAGCGCTACCTGGCGCTGGCGAACCTGGGCAGCCGCTATGATGTGGGCGGCAAGTACGGCCTGCTGGCGGCCCAGCTGGCGCTGGCGCTCGGGGGCGTGGACCGCGACGAGGTGCTGACGATGCTGGTCGAGCTGCTGGCGACGCGCCGCGGGTGACGGGGCGTCGGCGGGGGCGGCGCTGCGGGCGGCCGACGCGGCCGTAGTGTGCTGCGCTGCGCCCCGCACGACGGGCGCCCGGCTGAGACGGGAACGCGCTCCCGCCGAGACAGCATCGCTTTGCGCCAGCAGAAGCGCGGCGGCGCTGGCCGGGGTGGCGCGTGATGAGACGGGCCGGCGCCCGAGAGAGACTGCCGCCCGCCATCCGTGATCGTACGAGAGGGAGACGCCGTGTCCGAGCTGACGAAGATCATTACGGCGCGCGACCCAGAGACGCGCGACCGCTCCCTGGACGCCTTCTGCCGCGGGGCGTCGCTCGAGCAGCTGCTGGCGGAGTGCGCCGCGCTCGAGCAGCTGCGCCGGACGAGCGACAACCTGTACGAGCGGGTGCGGGCGCTGTTCTTCCTGTACGCCATCCACCGCTTCCACCTGCCGAGCAAGCCCGGCGTGCGGCTGGTCGGGCACATACCGTTTGAGGGCTACGTCCACCTGCTGAACCGGCGGTTCGAGGAGGCGATCCAGGTCTTCGCGTCCGCCCAGGCGGCGGGGCCGACCGACGCGCTGTGCAGCGCGCTGGCGGCCGCCTACCACCGGCTCGCGTTCCAGACGCTCGCCGACCAGGTGCGGCGCAGCGTGCGCTCGGTGCGCGGCAACCAGTGGATGTTCCGCGTCGGCCACCCGGCGGACCAGCCGCTGCGGGTGCGCCCGGAGCTGATGGCGCGCGACGCGGAGGCCGGCGCGCCCTTCCCCGTGCTGCGCGAGGCCACGCCGGTGCGCATGGACCTCTCGCACAGCGCCTGGAGCGACATCTTCTTCCTCGGGATGGACTTCCCCGAGGGCGCGCGGGTGCTGAACGTCTCGATCGACCTCGGCGTGCGCGGGCGCGACAGGGCGCCCCGCCCGCCGGTCGAGGCCTACTTCCGCGTGATCGACGAGCCGGTGCTGCGCCTCACCAGCGTGGACCTCGGCGCCACCGCCGACATCACCGAGCTGGCCGAGGTGTTCGACTACGCCCGCGACTACCTGGGGCTGCTCAAGGCGGCGGTGATCGCCAGCGGGATCGTGCCGCCGGGCATCGAGGGCTCGGGCGAGAGCCTGGCCGACCTGCTGGCGCGCCTGGTGGCGCCGGGCCACGGCATCGAGCTGGTGAGCTCCGTCAACGGCATCCCCAAGGGGTCGCGCCTGGCGGTTTCCACCAGCCTGCTGGCCTCGCTGATCGCCGTCTGCATGCGGGCGACGGGCCAGGCGCGCACGCTCACCGGCCCGCTGGCCGAGGACGAGCGGCGGCTGGTGGCGGCGCGGGCCATCCTGGGCGAGTGGCTGGCCGGGAGCGGCGGCGGCTGGCAGGACTCGGGCGGCGTGTGGCCGGGGATGAAGCTGATCTGCGGCGAGGAGGCGCGCGAGGGCGACCCGGAGTGGGGCGTCAGCCGCGGGCGCCTGCTCCCCAGCCACCACATCCTGACCGAGGACGAGGTCTCGCCGGCCACCCGCGCCGCGCTGCAGCAGAGCCTGGTGCTGGTGCACGGCGGCATGGCGCAGAACGTCGGCCCGATCCTCGAGATGGTGACCGAGAAGTACCTGCTGCGCTCGGAGGCCGAGTGGGCCGGGCGCAAGCAGGCCATCCGGGTGCTCGATGAGATCCTGGCTAGCCTGCGCGCCGGCGACATCCGGCGCATCGGCGAGCTGACGACGCACAACTTCTTCGGCCCGCTGCAGACGATCATCCCCTGGGCGTCGAACCGCTACACCGAGGCGCTGATCGACCAGGCCCGGGCGGCGTTCGGCGCGGACTTCTGGGGCTTCTGGATGCTGGGCGGTATGGCGGGCGGCGGCATGGGCTTCATCTTCGCGCCGGAGCGCCGGGCCGAGGCGCAGGACCGGCTGCTGGCGATCATGGAGGCGACGAAGCGCCGGCTCGAGCACGCCCTGCCGTTCGCGATGGAGCCGGTGGTGTACGACTTCGCGATCAACGAGCTGGGCACCTGCGCGGCGCTGCTGGAGGGGGACAGCGCGCTGCTGCCGCCGGGGTACTACGCGCAGACCGTCCCGGCGCTGCTGCGGCAGGACCCGCGCTCGCTGGGCGCCACGCGGCGCGCCGAGCTGGACCGCTTCGCGGCCGCCTGCCGGACGCGGCCGGAGCTGGCGGACATGGTGCAGACGCTGTTCGACCGGCTGCTGCCGCGCGCGAGCCGCGATGAGCGCGGGCAGCGCAGCCTCGAGGCGCTGCTGGACGAGAACGGCTTCGACCGGCTGCAGCACGAGCAGATCCGCGCCGACCTGCGCAGCGGGCGGATCGGCCTGCTGCAGAACCGGCTCCCGGTCACCACCGAGATCCGCGACGTCGAGCCGGGCGATGTGACCGACATGGCGGCGGGCACGTCCGAGGAGTGGCTGCGGCTGGGCAGGGAGGCCCTGAGCAGCGGCGAGGTGGCGGTGGTCTCGCTGGCCGGGGGCGCGGGCAGCCGCTGGACGCAGGGGGCCGGGGTAGTCAAGGCGCTGCACCCGTTCGCCAAGCTGGCCGGCAGGCACCGCACCTTCATCGAGGTGCACCTGGCGAAGAGCCGCCGCACCGGGCAGCTGCACGGCGCCTGGGTGCCGCACGTGTTCACGACCAGCTACCTGACGCACGCGCCGATCGCCGCGTACGTCGCGGAGCAGGGCGAGGCCGCGGCGGGGCGCCTCTATCTGTCGCCGGGGCGGGCGGTGGGCCTGCGGCTGGTGCCGATGGCGCGCGACCTGCGCTTCGCCTGGGAGGAGACGCCGCAGCAGCTGCTGGACGAGCAGGCCCAGAAGGTGCAGGAGAGCCTGCACGAGGCGCTGATCGCCTGGGCGCGGGCGACGGGCGAGGGGAGCGACTACACCGACAACACGCCGCTCCAGTGCCTGCACCCGGTGGGGCACTGGTTCGAGGTGCCGAACATGCTGCGCAACGGGGTGCTGGCGCGCCTGCTGCGCGAGCGCCCGCAGCTCAAGTACCTGATGGTCCACAACATCGACACGCTCGGCGCCGACCTGGCGCCCGAGCTGCTCGGGCTGCACATCAGCCGCGGCGACGCGCTCACCTTCGAGGTCATCCCGCGCCGCATCGAGGACCGCGGCGGCGGCCTGGCGCGGGTGGACGGCCAGCTGCGGCTGCTGGAGGGCCTGGCCATGCCGCGCGAGGAGGCGGAGTTCGGGCTCTCGTACTACAACACGCTCACCAGCTGGGTGAACATCGACCTGCTGCTGGCGGCGTTCGGCCTGAGCCGCGCCGACCTGGACGATGAGGCGAAGGTCGGCGCGGCGGTGCGGGCGCTGGCGGCGCGCATCCCGACCTACATCACGCTCAAGGAGGTGAAGAAGCGCTGGGGGCACGGCCAGGAGGACATCTACCCGGTCGTGCAGTGGGAGAAGCTGTGGGGCGATATGACCGCGCTGCCGGAGCTGCGCTGCGGCTTCGTCGCTGTCGGGCGCCTGCGCGGGCAGCAGCTCAAGGAGCAGGCACAGCTCGACGGCTGGCTGCGCGACGGGAGCGCGGCCTACGTCGAGTCGCTGTGCGATTTCGCGTAGCCGGGGCGCCGCCGAGCGAGCTGAAGCATCTCTCTCGCTCGGCGAGCTCCTCGCTCCGTTTTGCTTTCGCCCACCGGTCGTGTGAGGCTGGGAGATGCTGATGGCTGACGATATTCGCCTGCGGCCCGCCGCGGGCCAGGAGGACGTGGCCCGGCTGCGGGAGTACGTGGCCGCCGCGGAGGGCGCGGAGGGGCTCGCCGCGCTGGAGCGGCACCTGGCGCGCCCGCGGGCGCGGCCGGAGTTCACCCGGCTCGCCGAGCGCGGCGGCGAGATCGTCGGGTACGCCCTCGTGGCGCACCGCAGGCTGCGCCTGGGCGCGGCGACGCTCGAGAGCGGCGTGATCGAGCGGATCTACGCCGGCCCGGCGCAGCGCGACGCGGACGTCCTCAGCGCGCTGGTGGTCGACTGCGTGGGCGCGCTGTACGAGCAGGCGATCCCGCTGGCGACGCTGCGCGGCCCGGCGGGGCTGTACGCGCGCTTCGGCTTCGCGCCATACCTCCTGCGCTCCCGCGTGTACCTCGACACGACGGGCAGCGCGGAAGCTGCCGCCCTCCCGCCCGGCGGCCTGCGGGCGCTGGAGGCCGGCGACCTGGAGGAGTTGTCAGCTTTGTACGAGGCGAGCTACGGCGCCGTTCCGCTGGCCGAGGCGCGCGCCGCGCCGGACTGGAGGCTGCTGGCCGAGCGCGGCGAGACGCTTGCGTGCCGCGACCGGAGCGGCAGGACCGTCGGCTACGCGCGCATCGAGCCGGGGGCGGATGGCGCGCTCCTGGTCGTCGAAGCGGCGGCCGCGGACGCGGGGGCGGCGCGTCTGCTGCTGGCGGGGGTGCTGGCGCGCGGCGCGGCGGTGCTCCTGGCGCCGCCGGGGCACGTCGTCGCGCAGGCGGGGCTGCAGCTGGGCGGGGAGCTGCGGCTGGCCGCCGCGCCGCGCGCCCCGGACGAGCCCGTGGCGCTGGCCGGCGTCGTGAGCCTGCCGCTGGCCCTCGAGGCGCTCGCGCCGGAGCTGGAGCGCCGGCTGGCCGGCTCGCGCTACGCCGGGTGGAGCGGCAGCCTGCGTCTCGAGCTCGACAGCGGCCGCGCCACCCTGATGTTCAGCGGCGGGCGCCTGTCGGGGGGGGACGGCACGCGCCCCGCCGATGTCCGCCTGCGCCGGCTCACGCTGGACGCGCTGGCCCAGCTGCTGCTCGGCTACCGCGCCGCGGCGGACCTGCGCGCCGACGGCGGGCTCGACTGCGACGACACCGAGCTCGGGCTGGTGGACGCGCTGTTCCCCGTGCTCGGCGCCTGCGAGGGGGCCGAGTCGCCGTGAGACCGGGGCGCGCCCGCGCCCCGCGAGGCCGCCGCTGGCCAGAACCGCCGCCCCCTATCGGCGGTCGTCCGCGCGCGCGGACTTGGATGCTCTGCCCAATCGCCCCAATCAACGGACGAAATAGCCGAACCGCGCGATGCGAAGATCGGTTATAATGTACGAATGATCGCGCCTCGAACGCGAAGCCAAACACACAACCACACTCCGTGAAATCGAGTCTAGGGGCACATCGGTATGCCGCCGATCACCGTCCGTGACGTGATGCGTCTCGCCCTCCCGAGTGGCACGTCGGTCGCCGCGGGCGCGGCCGGCCTGAGCCACCAGGTGACGTGGGTGGTCACGCCGCGCGCGACGCCGCCGGTGTTCTCCAACCTGCGCGGCGGCGAGCTCGCGCTGGTGCCGATGGCGGCGGTGCAGCAGCTGGACGAGCGGATGACGCTGGCGGACCTGGTGGAGCGTCTGGCGCCGGTGCCGATCGCCGGCGTCGTCGTTGTCGGCGAGATCGGCGAGCCGGACCGGGCCGCGGCCGAGCGGGCGCGCACGCCGCTGCTTCAGCTGCCGTCGACCGCGGACGTCCGCGAGGTGGAGCGCGAGGTCCAGCGCCTGATCGGCGACTACGAGGCGCAGCTCGAGCGGCGCGCGGCGCAGCTGGGGGCGCTGCTCACACAGCGCTCGCTCTCGGGCGCCGGGCTGAGCGGGCTGCTCGAGACGCTCGCCGAGCGCACCGGGCGCGGCCTGGCGGTGTACAGCGCCGCCGGGGAGCTGCGCTCGCTGAAGGCGCGCGGCCCGGCGCGGGTGGCGCTGCAGACGCTCCAGCCCTCGGCCACGGGGCTGATCAACCACCTGGGGCAGCAGATCTGGGTGCAGCAGCTCGGCGCGGGCGGCGGGGACGCGTTGGGCCGCGGCTACGGCTACCTGGCGCTCAGCGGGGACGCCCTGGACGACTGGGACCGCATGGCGGCGCAGCAGGGCTCCGGGGTGATCGCGCTCGAGCTGGCGAAGGAGCACGCGGTGCTGGCCGCCGAGGAGCGGCTGCGCGGCGACTTCGTGCAGACGGTGCTCGCGGGGCCGCCGGCGGACAGCGAGGCGCTGCTGCAGCGCGGGCGCGAGCTCGGCTACGACCTGCGCCAGCCGCACGTCGCGCTGCTGGCCTCCGTCAACGATCAGGAGGAGACGTCGCGGGTGGCGGCGGTGGTCAACGCCGCCCTCAGCTCCATGGGGGTCGGCGCCCCGACGATGCGCCGGGCCGACGGGGTGCTCTGCTTCCTGCCGCTGGCGGAGCGCGGCCGGCGCGCCCACGAGGTGGCCGAGCAGCTGCGGGCGCGCCTGGCGGCGGACATACCGGGCATCGTGCTGGCGATCGGCCGCGAGGCGCCGACGGTGTCGGCGTGGCCGCGCTCGCTGCGCGAGGCCGAGCAGGCGCTGCGGATCGGGCGGCAGCTGTTCGACAACCGCCGCGTGCTCAGCTTCAGCGACCTGGGGGTGTACCGGCTGCTGATCCTGCTGCGCGAGTCCCCCGAGCTGTGGGAGTTCTACCGCGCGACGCTCGCCGCGCTCGCGGACTACGACCGCGACCAGAAGGCGGAGCTGATCAAGACGCTGGAGGCGTTCTTCGACAACCTGGGGAACCTGGCGCAGACCGCCGTCGCGCTCCACGTGCACCGCAACACGCTGCTCTACCGGCTGGAGCGGGTCAAGCAGATCAGCGGGCTGGACCTCGAGGACCCGGAGGACCGGCTGGCGCTCTGGCTGGCGCTCAAGGCCCACCGTGTGCTCAGGACGCTCGACTCCCCCAACGGCAACGAGTAGCCGCTACTCCATCTTCTCCAAGTGGGCGAAGCTGGCCAGCAGGCGCTTGACCCCCTTGCCGGCGAAGGCGACCGTGACCTCCTCATCGTCGTCGATCAGCTTGGAGCTGACGACGATCCCCTCGCCGAACATAGCGTGGCGCACCTTCTGGCCGGCGAAGAAGCTCGCGGCGCGCGGGCCGGAGGCCGCGAACGACCGCTGCGACTCGCGCCGTGTGGAGGCCTGCGAGGCCGGGAGGGCGCGCCGGGCCGCGCCCGCGCCCATGCCGAAGCCGCGCCCAGTGAACAGCGACGTCTGCTGCGCCGGGGCGTAGCCGCGCTTGGGGGCCTGCTTGAGCAGATCCTTGGGGATGTCCGCCAGGAAGCGCGACGGCTGCGTGACGCTGGTGCGCCCGTAGCTTGCGCGCCGGAAGGCGTACAGCAGGTACAGCCGCTCCTTGGCGCGCGTCGCGCCGACGTAGAACAGCCGCCGCTCCTCGTCCAGCGCGTCGCGGTCGTCGAGCGAGCGCGCGTGCGGCAGCAGCCCTTCCTCCAGCCCCACCAGGAACACCACCGGGTACTCGAGCCCCTTCGCCTGGTGCAGCGTGATACAGGTGATCGCGTCGCGCTCCTCTTTGATCGCGTCGACGTCGGAGACCAGCGCCACCTCCTCGAGGAACATCGCCAGCTGGCTCTCGCGCGGCAGGTTGACGTAATTGTCGGCGACGTTGCGCAGCTCGAGCACGTTGTTCCAGCGGTCGGCGCCCTCCTCCTCGCCGTACTCGCGCAGCAGCGCCTCCTGGAAGCCCACGCGCTCGAAGAGCAGGTCCATCATCCCGCCGAGGTCGTGGGTCTCGCGCGCGGCGATCAGCTCGTCCACGATCGACAGGAAGCCGAGCAGGGCGGCGCGCGTGCGGGCCGGGAACCACTGCGCGGGGGACGGCGTCGGGCGCTCGCTCCCCTCCTGGACGGCCTCCTGGATCATCTGCAGGGCCACATACACCGGGACGCCGTGCTCCGAGGCGCGGCGCTCGAGCTCGTCCTGGGTGCGCTCGCCGATGCCGCGCGCCGGCCAGTTGAGCACCCGCGTGAGGCTGACGCTGTCGAACGGGTTGAGCGCCAGGCGCAGGTAGGCCAGGGCGTCCTTCACCTCCTTGCGCTCGTAGAAGCGGGTGCCGCCGACGATCTGGTAGCGCAGCCCGCGGGCGATCAGCGCCTCCTCGATCGCGCGCGACTGGGCGTTGGTGCGGTACATGATCGCCACGTCGCCGTACTGGTACTCGCCGGAGGCGACCAGGCGCGCGATCTCGCTCGCCACCAGCTGCCCCTCCTCGTCCTGGTCGTAGCCCTCGAGCAGCTGCACCTTCAGCCCTGTGCCGTTGATCGTCTCGAGCTGCTTGCTGCGGTGGCGCTGGTGGCTGTTGTTGATCACCGCCTGGGCCACGTCCAGGATCGCCTGGGTGCTGCGGTAGTTCTGGCGCAGCTCGATCACCTGCGCGTTCGGGTAGTCCTTCTCGAACGAGCGGATGTTGCGGATGTCCGCCCCGCGGAACGCGTAGATCGACTGGTCCTCGTCGCCCACGACGAAGATGTTCTTGTGGGCGGCGGCGAGCTGCTTGAGCAGCACGTACTGGGCGCGGTTGGTGTCCTGGTACTCGTCGGCCAGGATGTGGCGGTAGCGGCGCTGGTACCGCTCCAGCACGTCGGGGTGCAGCTCGAACAGGCGCACCGTCTCGACCAGCAGGTCGTCGAAGTCGAGCGCGTTGGCCTCGCGCAGCAGCTGCTGGTAGCGGGCGAAGCAGCGCGCGACGACCTCGTCGAAGTAGCTGCGGGCGTGGCGCGCGAACTCCTCGGCGTCGACCAGCTCGTTCTTGGCGCGCGAGATCGTGGCGTGGATGGCGCGCGGCGAGTGCTTCTTCTCGTCCAGGTTGAGGTCGCGCAGCACGCGCTTCATCACCCGCTGCTGGTCGTCCGAGTCGTAGATCGCGAAGTCCCGCTCGCGCCCGAGGTGGTGGATGTCCCGCCGGAGGAAGCGGCTGCAGATGCTGTGGAAGGTGCCGACGGTGAGCGCGGCGGCGGCGCCCTCGCCGAGGAGCCGATCCAGGCGCTCCTTCATCTCGCGTGCGGCCTTGTTGGTGAAGGTGACGGCGATGATGTTGAAGGGGTCGACGCCCGAGGCGATCAGGTAGGCGATGCGGTGGGTCAGCACGCGGGTCTTGCCGCTGCCCGGCCCGGCGAGCACCAGCACCGGCCCCTCGCCGGCCTGCACCGCCTCGCGCTGCGCTGGGTTAAGCGAACTGAGCAGCTCCTCGGGCATCCCTGTTCTCCTGCACGTGTGGGCGACGGCGCAATTATAGCACGTCTGCGCGACTCGGGCGGGCTGCGCGGGGCCGCCTCCCTGTCCTCGCTGCTCCAGAGCGGCTGAAAGTGTGGTACAACACCCGCGTGATTAGCGGCGAGAACAACGCAGTCGGGCGCCTGCTGGCGCGGGTCAGGCCGGTGCTCGAGGCCGTCGAGCGCGCGGGCGGCCGCGCCCTGGTCGTCGGCGGGGCGGTGCGCGACGCCGTGCTCGGCCTCGACCCGCACGACGTGGACGTCGAGGTCTACGGGCTCGAGGCGCAGCCGCTGGCGGCGGCGCTGGCGCCGCTCGGGCGCGTCGAGGCCGTCGGGCGCTCGTTCGGCGTGCTCAAGCTGTTCCTCCCCGGCGGCGCGGTGGACGTGGCCCTGCCGCAGCGGCGCAGCCGCAACCCGAGCGGCGAGCGCGGGCACATCGCGGCCCCCGACCCCACGATGACCTACGAGGAGGCCGCCGCGCGCCGCGACTTCACCTGGAACGCGATGGCGATCACCCCGGCCGGCGAGCTGCTCGACCCCTACGGCGGGCAGCGCGACCTCGCCGGGCGGATCATCCGCCACGCCACGCCGCTGTTCGGCGAGGACCCGCTGCGCGTGCTGCGCGCCGTGCAGTTCGCCGCCCGCTTCGACATGCGCCTGGCGCCGGAGACCGCCGCGCTGTGCCGGTCGCTGCTCCCTGAGGCGGCCGGGCTGCCCCCCGAGCGGGTGTGGGGCGAGTGGCAGAAGTGGGCGCTCAAGGGCCAGGCCCCCGCCGCCGGGCTGCGCGCGCTCGAGGAGATCGGCTGGCTGGCGCTCTACCCCGAGCTCGCGGCGCTGCGCGGCTGCCCGCAGCCCAGCGCCTACCACCCGGAGGGCGATGTCTGGACCCACACCGGCCTGGTCTGCGACTGCGCCGCGGCGATCGCCACGCGCGAGTCCCTGCCCGACGAGCAGCGCGTCGCGCTCCTGTTCGCGGCGCTGTGCCACGACCTCGGCAAGCCCGAGACCACCGCCACCGGGCCGGACGGCGAGCCGCACAGCCCCGGCCACGCCAGCGCCGGTGTCCCGCTGACCGAGCGTCTGCTGGAGCGCATCGGCGCTCCCCGCCGGGTGGCGCAGCTCGTCGTGCCGCTGGTGCGCGAGCACATGGCGCACCTGGGCTCCCAGGTGACCGCGCGCGCCGTGCGGCGGCTCGCGGTGCGCCTCCAGCCGGCCACGGTCGCGCTGTGGGACCTGCTGGTGGAGGCCGACTGCTCGGGGCGGCCGCCGCTGCCGCCCTGCCGGCCCGGGGCGCCCTTCGCGGAGCTCGCCGCGCGCCTCGGGGTGCTGGAGAGGCGCCCCGAGCCGATCGTCCGCGGGCAGCATCTGATCGCCGCCGGCCACGCGCCCGGCCCCGAGCTCGGCGAGCTGCTGCGGAAGGCCTACCAGGCGCAGGTGGACGGCGCGTTCGACACGCTGGAGGGCGGGCTGGAGTGGCTGCGTCGCCACCGCGAGGAGTGAGGGAAGGCCCCACGCTGGCTCAGCGCGCGGCTCTGGGTTCTGAGCCGGTTCTGGGCTCTGAGCCGGTTCTGGGTTCTGAGCCGGTTCTGGGTTCTGAACAGGATTTGCAGCCGACGACTGGCCGCCGGGAGTGCTCCATGCGCAGTAGCTGCCACGAGCGCCCGGTTCTGAGTTCTGAGCCGGTTCTGGGTTCTGAGCCGGTTCTGGGTTCTGAACAGGATTTGTAGCCGACGACTGGCCGCCGGGAGTGCTCCATGCGCAGTAGCTGCCACGAGCGCCCGGTTCTGAGTTCTGAGCCGGTTCTGGGTTCTGAGCCGGTTCTGGGTTCTGAACAGGATTTGTAGCCGACGACCGGCCGCCG
>CALJIC010000208.1 GCA_937974195.1 uncultured Roseiflexaceae bacterium
GGGGGGGGGGGGGGGGGGGCGGGGGCCCCCCCACAGACACTTTTTTCCCGCTGCTCTGCGGCGACTGTGTCGCGGCAGAGCGGCGGAAGAAGAGCTTCCGGAGTGGCTTGGCCACTACCTTGGAAGGGTAGTGGCCAAGCCACCGCGTCACTGAAGCGCGAGCTGCGCCGCGTCCAGCAGCGCCGGAACGAGCGGCCACTCCTTGACGGTCAGGCTGCGGTAGCGCCGCCCGGCGATCTTGAGCATCGACATGGCGCGGCAGATGGCCAGCCAGCGCGCGTCGACCCCCGGCCGCGCGGCCTCGTACCCCTCCAGGAAGCGCTCCCCCGCCTGCTCGATCAGCCCGGCGCGCTGCGGCTGCCGGATCGCCTTCCAGCGCAGGTAGGCCAGAAAGTTGCCGATGTCGCGGGCCGGGTTCGCCCAGCAGAAGCCGTCGAGGTCGATCAGCACCAGCCGGTCGTCCTGGATCAGAAACTGGTCGGTGCGGAACGCGCCGTGGCTCGCGACGCGCGGCGGCTCGGGCAGGTCGCGCACGGCGGCGGCGACCTGGTCCACGGCGGCCTCGTAGCGGCGCGCGAGCGCCGGGTCCGCGGCGGCCATGGGCGCGAGGTACTCCCGCAGCTCGGCCAGGTCCTCATCCAGGGTGCGGGGCGGCGCGGGGACCTGCTGAAGCGCGTGCAGGCCCGCCAGCCGCAGGCCCGCGTCACGCAGCCAGCGCTCGCGGGTGGCCAGCTCCACATCCTGGCTGAACGCCAGGTCGTTCAGCTCGGCCCGGCCGGCGACCTCCGGCTGCAGGACCATGCGCAGCTCCGGCCAGTAGGCCAGCGGCGGGGGCACGTGCGGCATGGCCGGCGACTCGACGCTCGCCCGGTGCAGCGCGTCCACCGTCGCCGCCAGCTCGGCCGCGCCCGGCTCCAGGAGCTTGCCGAAGATCGTCACCGCGCGGGACGGTGTGCTCAGCTCGTAGCGGAACACGCAGCGCGCGCCGGCCCGGTAGCGCACCGGGGTGACGCTGCAGGAGAGCACCACCTCGCCGAGCAGGGCGGCGAAGCGCGGCGCCATGCGCCGCACATCGGCGGCCTCCGCCAGCCAGGGGAGGCGCGGGTCGTCGTCGTAGAGCCGGTGGGCGAGGCCGTCCGGCGTGAGCTCGACCACGCCGATCGTCCGCGCCGGGGCGCCGCCGCGCTCGACCTCCAGCTCGTACGACGCCACGCAGCGCCGCCCCGGCTGGTACTTGACGTCCCGCAGGCGGCAGGAGCGCACCGTCTCCGGCGGCTCGCCGGCCGGCCAGCGGGTTGCGAACAGCTGCGCGACGGCGCCGCGGTCGAGCGCCAGCGGAAGCTCCGGCAGCTGCGGGTCAAAGGTCAGATCCTCACTCATCGCGAACGCCCCGTTCTGCTGCGATCCGGAAACGGTGCGCCTGCGAGCGGCGCAGCGCCACCCGCAGACACAGCCCACCGAGCGACAGTCGTCCTCCTCAGGCCACCTGACGAACCCGGGCCGGCTGCATCAGCACAAGCGGCTCGGCGGCGTCGGCCGGCAGCATGGACAGCAGCTCCTCCGCGGCGGCCCGCAGGCCCTCGGGGCGCGGCCGCTCCACGGGGCCGCCAGCCAGGCCGCGGCGGGTCGCGGCGACCAGGGCCGCCACGCTCAGCTCGTCCGGGTCCACGAGCTGGAACCAGCCGCGCTCGGCGAACAGGCGCGCGCGGGTGCGCTGCTCGGCGCTCGGCCCGGAGCGCGGGACGAGGACCGCCGGCGTGCTCGAGCGCATGATCTCCATCGTCGTATTGTAGCCGCACATCGCGAAGACCACATCGGCGGCCTCGATATAGCTCAGCGGGTCGCTGACGGTGATCGTCACGTGCGCCCCGCGGGCGGCCCGCGCGCGCGCCTCCAGGTCGCGGCGCAGGTCGCGCGGCATGAACGGCCCGGTGACGACCAACAGCTCGCAGGGCTGCTCGGCGCGGATCGCCGGCAGCGCCTCGATCAGCGTGCGCATCATCGGGTAGGCGTCGGCGCCGCCGCCGGCCATCGCCACCAGCAGGCGCGTGCCGGGCGCTGCGCCGGCCAGGTACTTCGCCCGCACCCGCGCGACGTAGCGCGGCGTGTCCGGCGTGCAGACGTAGCCGGTGTAGCGGATGCGCCGCGCGATCGCCGGCGAGAAGCCGTAGTGCTCCGCCATATCGTAGACCTGCCGGTCGCCGTAGACCAGCACCGTGTCGTAGTAGCGCTCGATCGCCTCGTAGGCGCCCTCGACCTCCCAGCGCCGCCGGACGACCTCCGGGGAGTCGAGGATGTCGCGCAGGCCGAGCACCACGCGCGTGTCGGCCCCGCTCTCGCGCAGCGCCGCCAGCGCCGGCAGCAGCTCGCCCATCGCGCCGTGCGGCATATGGTCGACCAGCAGCACGTCCGGCCGGTAGCTCAGCACCGCGCTGCGGATGAGCTCGGTGCGCATGGCGTGCACATCGGCGAACGGCATGGGCATGCTCACAGCGCGCCAGTCGCCCGGGCCCACCTTGACGATCGAGGGCAGCTTCAGGTAATCGTGGTTATCGCTCGACTCAAAGAACTGCCCGAGCCGCGAGTCGGCCATCGTGAGCACGGACACATCGGGGCGCAGCGCCATGATCTGGCGGGCGATCGACGTGGTGCGGCGCATGTGCCCGAGGCCGAATCCATCCTGCGAGTACATCATGATGCGCGGGCCGCGCGAAAGACTGCTGTATCGAGACATCACATTCCCCCCTGTTCAACTGTGGCCGCCGCCTGAGAAGCGGGAACAGCGGCTCGCAACAATCTGTGGAGGCAGCATACCGTGCGGGCGGGAATGAATGAATGATAGGCTCCGTCCGCCAGTCGCTGCTCCGCTGACTCTTTTCTGACTACGTTCCGACCCCTATATGTCCTTTTCTCCGCTGCTCTGCGGCGACTGCGTCGCCACAGAGCAGCGGAGGAAAAACATCCGCGGAGGGCCTGCGGCCCTCCGCACCTCCCTGCCGGAGGCCACCCTCGATGGCCTGCGGCCCTCCGCACCTCCCTGCCGGAGGCCACCCTCGATGGTCTGCAGCC
>CALJIC010000209.1 GCA_937974195.1 uncultured Roseiflexaceae bacterium
GGCGGAATGCGCGACGGGCGTTCGTGTGGGGAGGCATGACAACGGGCGGTTGTCGGAGGACTCGTTCGCTTTGGGGTGCAGGGGGAAGGCCCCTGCCGCGGGGGAGCTGAGGGCCGAGCAGGCCCCCGGCCCGGGGCGCGTGGCGGAGCGCCCGCATGAGCAACCATGAGAAGGGAACTTAGGCGGGCGGAGCCTCCCTGCGGCACGCCGCAGCGCCCGGGACAAGCAAGCGCGGTGCCTCGTTCGAGACACCGCGCTTCAGAGTGGTGGGCCCCCAGGGATTCGAACCCTGAACCAATTGATTAAGAGTCAACTGCTCTACCGTTGAGCTAGAGGCCCACGCGGAATTATAGCACATTTTCTTTTTTGTGCAAGTTGGCCTCAGCCACAATCCGGCAGCAGGTCCCGCGATTCGAGCCACCCCTCGACCGCGGCGAGCCGGCCGGCCACCGCGCACCCGCAGCCGCGGCGAGCGGGCAGCGCCGGCCGGGGATCGCTCGGTCACGACGCGCCGCTCAGCAGGTGGCGGGCGAGGCGCTTGGCCATGCCGATCAGCGTGAGGACCGTCGGGCGGCCGAGCGCCTCGGGGAACGCGCTGGCGTCGCAGACGAACAGGCCCGGCGTGGCCGCCTGCAGGTCCGGCCCGACGAACTCGCCGATGCGGGCGGTGCTGGCGGGGTGCGTGCCGCGCAGCGGGGTCGCGAACAGGCTGCCGCGCTCGCAGCCGGCCTCGACGAGGATCCGCTCGGCGATCTCGCGCGCCACCGCCAGCCGCTCGCGGTCGCGCTTGGTGAGCGGCTTGCTGATCCCGTGCTCGGTCACGCGTCCGGAGATCTCGTCGCGCAGCTTGATCATCACGCCCAGGGTGCTGTCCCAGCGGCGCCACGACAGGGCGTGGCGCGGGCCGGCGAGCGCGGCGGTGATCGGGTAGAGCAGCCAGGGGTCGATCAGCGTGCTCAGCATGAACCCGGCGTCGTCGTCGCGCCACATCCAGGTCATCGGCGGCTCGGAGCCGATCCCCGCCCCCTTGGCGACGCCGTAGACCATCAGCGTGGCGTCCATGGTCGCGCCCTGGCCCGCCTCGCGGAACCCCGACGCCCGCAGGATGCGCGGCGTGCCGATCCCGCCGGCGGCCAGCACGACCACCGGGGCGCGCGCGATGAACGGGCGCCCGCCCAGCGTCCCGGCCACGCCCGCGGCGCGCCGGCCCTCGATGAGCACGCGCTCGACGCGCGCGCCGGTGCGGATGTCGGCGCCCGCCAGCGCCGCGTCGTCGGCGAACTCGGCGGCGCTCCACTTGGCGCCGCAGCGGCAGCCGAGCATGCAGTGGGCGCCGCAGGCGAACGCGCCGCGGGCCGGCCGCATGAACTTCAGCTCGGGCTGCCAGTCGTAGCCGAGCGCGTGCCCGGCCAGCGCGATGCGCGTCGAGGCGTCGCCGCGCAGCTCGGAGGGCAGCGGCGCGATCCCCAGCTCCTCGACCGTCTCCGCGACCTCGCGCTCCACGTCCACGCCGTAGCGCTCCTTCAGCCAGGCGGGGGGCATGGCGGCGCAGCCGCAGTACATGCTCGTCGCGCCGCCGAGCATGATCGGCCGGACGATCTGCATGCCCTCGCGGGTGAACAGCAGGCTGCCGTGGTCGGTGTAGAGCAGCGCGCCGAGGTAGGTGCCGTACCACGGCATGCGGCGGTGGTCCTGCCCGCGCTCCAGCAGCAGCACCCGCCGGCCGCCGCGCGCCAGCTCGCGCGCTACCGTGGCCCCGCCCGGGCCGCTGCCAACGACGATCACCTCGGCAGAAAGGGTAGTATCTGGCCTCATCTCGGATGCCCTGAGAATCTCCCGAGGGCGCAGCACGCTGCGCCCCTGCATGCCTTGCCTTCTATGCCCTCCGTTGAGGGCGATCAGGCGAGCCGCGCCCGCAGCTCCGCCAGCCCCTCCTCGACCTCGGCGCGCGACAGGTCGCCGGCGGCCAGCTCCTCGTCGCTGCGCGCCAGGAGCCGCTCGTACAGCGCGATGCCCAGCTCCAGCGCGGCGCGGTCGTCCGGGGCCGCGTCCAGCAGCGCGTGCAGCGCGTCCTCGGCGTCGGCGTAGGCGCCGCTCGCCTCGTAGTGCGCCACGAGCGCCGCGTACAGCGGGATCGGCAGGCGGTACAGCCCCACCGCGCCGACGAGCCGCCGGACGGATGGGGCGTACTCGGGCATCCCGGTGGCCCCGTAGCGCACCAGCGCGTCGAGCTGCAGCTCCAGCGCGGTGAGCGTGTGGGCGTCGGCGGCCTCGTCCTCGCCGAGCGCGTACAGGCTGGCGCCGCTCTGGTGCAGCAGCGCGGCCAGGAACACCTGCCGGTCGCGGGCCACCTCGGGGCGCTCGCCGAACGCCAGCCGCGCCGCGAGCTCGGCCACCGAGACCCGCAGCAGGTCGTCGAGCCCCGCGCCGGTCACCTGGCGGGCGGCGTGGTCGGCCGCCTCGAGCGCCGCCAGGTGCCGTCCATCGTCGGCCAGCCCGGCCATGCGGTGCAGGGTGCGCACGAATTCGGTGACCAGCCGCAGGATGTAGTCTTCTCGGCGCATCGCTCATCACTAGCCCGCCGGGCTGCGGGGTGGCCGCAGGCCAGCGGGTGAGACTCTCCACGTGTGTGCCGGGCCGCTGGGCGCCCTCCAGCCGCGGGGCGGCTCCCGCGAGTTGGAGTCGCGGGCGCGGCTCTAGCCGGCACGGCGCGGCCCACAGCGGGAACGCGCGCCGGCCGCCGCCGGGGCGCTTTTCTCCCGATAGAGCGGCGCTCGCTGCGCCTACTGCACCGCGGCCGGGCCGGGCGGCATGGCGATCTCGACGCGGTGCGGCTCCCAGGACGCCAGCCGCCAGCCGCCCTCCCCGCGCTCAAACTGCGCCCGGAACAGCTCGCCCGCGAGCGCGCGCCCGCCCAGGCTCGCGCCGTCGGCCCGCACCACCCCCACGGCGCGGTCGCCGTCCACCTCTAGCTGCACCGCGGTCAGCCGCAGGTCGAAGAGCAGCTCGTCCGCCCCGAACGGCAGCCGCTCCGCGAGCGACTCGTCCGCCAGCGTCCGCGCGAGCGCCTGCGCGTCGCCCAGCCGCAGCGCCCGCGCCTGCGCCGCCAGCAGCTCGACCAGCGCCTGGTAGTCCTGCGCCAGCCGGTCGGTCGCCGTGCCGCCCGCGTCGAGCCCGGCCTCGATGCTGCGGAGCAGCCGCTCGGCGCGCGCCTCGTCGCCGGAGCGCAGCGCCCGGCCCGCCGCCGCGAGCATCGTCTCGAAGCGCGCCGCGCGCGGCCCGCTGGCCGGCGTCAGCATGCGGTGGGTCTCGTCGCTATCCCACTGCGCGGGCGGGGGCGGCAGCAGGCGCGCCGCCGGGTCGAGCTGCTCCTGGTAGCGGCGCATCGTCTCGAACAGCCGCACCGTCAGCTCCCAGCCCTGCCGCTGCTCCTCGGTCGGCTCGAGCGCGTCCAGGTAGGCCAGCCACTCGCGCTCCAGATCGGCGTTGGTCCGGCCCACCGCCTCGACCAGCGCGCGCTCGTCGGCCTCGCAGAACGCCGCGACGTCCTGCTCGCGGCCGCCGCGCTGCGGCTCCTGCGCCCGGTACATCGCGAGGAAGGCCTGCTCGCCGTAGGTGCGCATCAGGTAGCGCACGAACGACGCCGACTGGGTGTAGGCGGCCTCGTGCTGGGCGGCGTAGAAGTCGTAGCGCAGCTCGCACAGCGGCACGTAGCGCTCCGTGTCCGCCAGGGCCGCGGCGCGGGCGTCGATCGGCTCGCGGCTGTAGTGGCCGCCCGCCGCCGCCACCGCCAGCCCCTCGCCGAGCACACCGCCGACCTCCGCGCCCTGCGGCAGGACCTCCGCGCCGAGCGCGTGGGTCACCTCGTGGACGAAGTAGCTCCACGGCTCGGCCCCGGCGTAGTTGCGGTCCAGGTACGAGATGATCAGCGGGCCGTGCTTGCCGTAGGCCACGCCGCCCTGCCAGAAGACCCGCGGCACGAGGTAGACCGGGATGCTCACCGGGCGGGTGATGCGGATCGCCGCGCTGGCCTGCTCGTAGCTCGCCTCGGCCACCTCGGCCAGCCGGTCGAGGTCGCGCTCGGCGGCGCTCCCGGGCGTGGCGTACAGCCGGAAGTGGGGCGTGGCGCGCTCCACCCACCGCAGCTCGATCTGCGGCGTGACCGGCGCGGCCTGGCCGATCGCGGCGATCTCTGGCGGCAGCGCCAGCGTCCCCGCGCGGCGCAGCGGCTCCCCCCCGCCGAGCACGGCCCACCAGTAGTCGAGGCGGCGCCCCTCGGCCAGGTCGCCGGGCGCGAGCGCCTCGGCCGCGTCGATCGTCACCGTCGCGCTGATCGGCCCGCCGCCGAGCGGCACGCGCCGCACCTGTCGCCCGGCGTCGCTGTCGAACCACAGCAGCGCCTCGGTCGCCCCAGCCGGCGCGTCGCCCTGCAGGCGGAAGGTCAGGGCGCCGTCGGCGGCCTCGGCCGAGGCCGTGAGCTGCGGCGCTGGCGTCGGCACCGGCGTCGGCACAGGGGTGGGCGGGGGCGGCGTGGGGCTGGGCGCGGGCGGCGCGTCCGTCGCCGGGCCGGGGGCCGCCCGCGTGCCGGTGCTGGTGGGCACGGGCGCGAGGGCGGTGCCGGGGCGGAGCGCGAGGGTGATGGCGGCGATGAGGGCTGCGGCGAGGGCGAGGGCGGCTATGCGCGTGTGGTAGGCTCCCAAGTACGGTCCGTTCTCAGGAAAAGAGATGCCGGTGGATGCCGCGGCGCGTTCCCGTTGGGCGGGGCGCCGTGCCGTGCGCCGCCCCGCCCGTGACTCCAACCTGCTGCCGTCCCCGCGTAGCCCCGTGGCGCCGGCGCCGTAGGCGCGCCTACGGCGCCGGCGCCGGCTCCGAGAGCAGCGTCGCGTCGGCCCAGCCGTCCGTGCCGGCCGGCGCCCCCTCGCCGCCGCGGTCGGGGGCCGGCTGCAGCACCCGGATGTGGTACCAGACCCGCCCGTCGACCTCGCGCCGCTCGAGGAAGGCCACCTCGTCGCCCGGCCAGATCAGCGCCACCACCGTCTCGGGGGCGATGCGCGGCTCGCTGCGCAGGTTGCCGCCGGCGACCACGACCCCCACGCCCAGCCCGGCCACCGGGGTGACGGCGCTGGGGACCACGGTGCCCTGCGCGGCCGCCGCGGT
>CALJIC010000210.1 GCA_937974195.1 uncultured Roseiflexaceae bacterium
GGATGGTTCGGAAGGGGCTGCACAGCCCCTTCCGGCGGGGAGAGCGCGAGAGGGGTCGCAACCCCTCTCGCCCTCAAGCACACTCTGACATCCATGATTGACAGCGCGGCCCGCCCCATGTATAGTACACGGAACACCAGGAGGCCCGCAGCGGAGATGCGACTCGCGACTCTTCAGAAATGGCTATTCCTGTTAATGGCAGGGTCACGGCTGCCCTCTGCGCCCGCGCGCAGAGGGCCTTTTGTTATCCCTCGGTCGTACGGCCAGAACAGCGGAGGAACACATGACGATCGATTATGACGCCAAATACGCCCTCGAGGGGCTCACGTTCGACGACGTGCTGCTGGTGCCCGCCGAGTCCCACGTGGTGCCCAGCGAGGTCGACGTCAGCACCATGCTCAGCCGCAAGATCCGCATGAACATCCCGATCACCAGCTCGGCCATGGATACCGTGACCGAGCACCGGCTGGCGATCGCGCTGGCCCGCGAGGGCGGCATCGGCTTCATCCACAAGAACATGAGCATCGAGGACCAGGCCGAGATGGTCCGCAAGGTCAAGCGCTCCGAAAGCGGCATGATCACCGACCCGATCTGCCTGGGCCCGGACAAGACCGTCGGCGACGCGCTCGACCTCATGGCCGACTACCGCATCTCCGGCATCCCGATCACCACGCCGGACGGCGACCTGGTGGGCATCCTCACCAACCGCGACCTGCGCTTCGAGACCGACCGCAGCCGCCCGATACGCGAGCTGATGACCAGCACGAACCTGATCACCGTCCCCGAGGGCACGACGCTCGAGCAGGCCAAGGAGGTGCTCCACAAGCACCGCATCGAGAAGGTGCTGGTGGTGGACCGCAGGGGCAAGCTCTCGGGCATGATCACGGTCAAGGACATCATGAAGCAGATCAAGTACCCCAACGCCTGTAAGGACGAGCAGGGCCGCCTGCGCGTCGGCGCGGCGGTCGGGGCGACGGGCGACTTCCTGGAGCGGGCGGCGGCGCTGGTGCGCGTCGGCGTTGACGTCCTGGTGATCGACACTGCGCACGGCCACTCGGCCGCGGTCCTGGACGCCGTCCTGCGCATCCGCGAGGCCTTCCCCGACGTGCAGCTGGTGGCCGGCAACGTCTCCACCGGCGCGGCCGCGGCGGCGCTGTGCGAGCGCGGCGTGGACGCGGTCAAGGTCGGGCAGGGGCCAGGCAGCATCTGCACCACCCGCGTCGTCTCGGGCGCCGGCATGCCGCAGATCACCGCCATCAGCGAGTGCGCCCGCGTCAGCGACCGCTTCGGCGTCCCGGTGATCGCCGACGGCGGCATCCGCTACTCCGGCGACATCGCCAAGGCGATCGCGGCCGGCGCCAGCTCGGTGATGATCGGCTCGCTGTTCGCCGGCACCGAGGAGAGCCCCGGCGAGACGATCCTCTACGAGGGGCGCAGCTACAAGGCCTACCGCGGCATGGGCTCGCTCAGCGCGATGCAGCGCGGCGGCGGCGACCGCTACTTCCAGACCGGAACCGGCAACAAGCTGGTGGCGGAGGGCATCGAGGGCCGCGTGCCCTACAAAGGCCCGCTCAGCGACACGATCTTCCAGATGGTCGGCGGGCTGCGCAGCGGCATGGGCTACGTCGGCGCCCCCAACATCGAGGCGCTCCGGCGCAACGCGCGCTTCATCCGCACCTCGATGGCCGGCCTGATCGAGAGCCACCCGCACGACGTCACGATCACGAAGGAGGCACCGAACTACGAGCGGCGGTAGATTGCTGGGTAACGGGGTGACCGGGTGACTGGGCGACCGGGTGACCTGGTCACGCAGAGCGTACGTGGTTCAGTACGGCTTTCCAAAGTCCAAGGTCACCCCGTCACCTAGTCACCTTGTCACCCCGTCACCCCGTCACCCTACAGGCTCCCCGAGCGGCCCACTCCACTTCACCGCAACCCACAGCCGCATTCGCCCCGCGCTCCTGCCACCGCCCGGGGCCGCCCCACACGCCGTCGCTGCTCGCCAGCGCGGTCCGGGCACGAATCTTGCATCTTCCGAGAGGCACCGGGTTCCAGGAAGGAGAGGGCGCCGCGCCCGACGCCGGGCCGCGCGACCTCGCCCCCTACGCGTGCCCGAGCCGTCGCGCCGGAGCTAGTACCGCCAGAGCACAACAAACGGCCGGTGGGCCAAGAAAGGGGACTAAAACGATGCATAACGAGACATTCGAGCGCAGCGACGATATGCTGCGTGAGCATGGCGCCCCGGAGGAGGGCGGCCAGACCTACGAGCAGGAGCGGCGCCAGCGTATGCTGCGCATCTCGGCGATCGCCGGCATGATTGCGCTGGCGGCCGTCGCCGTTGCCGCGCTGCTCCTGATGCGCCGCCGCCCGCCGACGCGGCTGGCACGCGCTGAGCGGGCGCTCACCGGCGCCGCGCGGCGCGCCGAGGAGGCCGCCCGCACCGTGCGCAAGCGCGCGCCGGGGATGGTGGAGCGCAGCGCGCTGCAGATCGAGGCCGCGGCCCGAACGGTGCGCGCGACTGTTCCGCCGCTGCTCGAGCAGACGGGGCACGAGATCGAGACGCTCGGCAAGACCATCCGCACCCAGGGGCCGCGGCTGGTGATCGACGGGACGGATCGCGTGGAGGACTACGCCCGCTCGCTGCGCAAGGCGGCGCCGCGCGCCATCGAGGGCCGCGCGCGCCGCGCCGAGGAGGCCGCCCGCGCCATGCGCGCCTTCGGGCCGCACCTGATCCGCCGCGGCGCCCGCCAGGCCGAGCGGGTCGCCTCGCAGACCCGCGCGGTCACCAGTGGCGTGGCGGCGCGCGCCGGTGCGGTAGCCGCCGCTGGCCGCAGCGCCCGCGAGGGAGTGGCGGCCGGAGCGCGCCGCGCCGCAGCGCGCATCCCGGTGCCGATGTGGCGGTAGCGACCCTTCGGTGAGGAGTCTGTGAAGGGCCGCTGGCGCTCAACAGACCCCTCGGCGCCGCAAGAGGTACGGGGTGGGGAGGCGATCGTCTCCCCACCCCGTTGGTATTTGACGCGCGCCCGAAAAATCGCTACAATATGCCGGTTAGAGCGGGTGTTGCACCGCTTTTTTATGTAGCGGTCTCCTCTCGAAAGCTCGCATAGCTATGCGGCTCTCGGCAGGTGAACTACGGGCTAGCAGGTAGCCAGCATATGTTCGAAAGCCTTTCCGATCGCCTCCAGGCGGTATTCCAGAAGCTCGGCGGCAAGGGCAAGCTCACCGAGGAGGATGTCCGCGAGGCCATGAAGCAGGTGCGCATCGCCCTGCTCGAGGCCGACGTGAACCTCAAGGTGGTCAAGGACTTCGTCGCGCGGGTCACCGAGAAGGCGATCGGCGAGGAAGTCACCAAGAGCCTTACCCCCGCCCAGCAGGTCATCAAGATCGTCCACGAGGAGCTGATCGAGCTCCTCGGGCGGGACAGCGTGCCGCTGGCCGAGGCCCGCCCCGGCCCGACGGTGCTGATGCTGGTGGGCCTGCAGGGCGCGGGCAAGACGACTCACGCCGCCAAGCTGGCGCTGCACCTGCGCAAGAAGGGCAAGCGCCCGCTGCTGGTCGCCGCAGACGTGTACCGCCCCGCGGCGATCACCCAGCTCGAGTCGCTCGGCAAGCAGCTGAACATCCCGGTCTACTCCGAGGGCACCCAGGCGCGCCCGCCCGACATCGCCCGCAACGCGCTGCAGCAGGCGCGCGCCCAGGGCCTCACCCACATGATCGTGGACACCGCCGGGCGCCTGCAGATCGACGAGCCGCTGATGCAGGAGCTCGAGGAGATCGTCGCCGCCGTCGATCCGACCGAGAAGCTGCTGGTGGTCGACGCGATGATCGGCCAGGAGGCGGTGCGCGTCGCCGAGGAGTTCAACAAGCGCGTGGCGCTCTCGGGCATCATCTTCACGAAGGTGGACGGCGATGCCCGCGGCGGCGCGGCGCTCTCGGTGCGGGCGGTCACCGGCGTGCCGATCAAGTTCCTCGGCACCGGCGAGAAGGTCGAGGCCGGCACGCTCGAGCCGTTCCACCCCGACCGGCTGGCCTCGCGGATCCTCGGCATGGGCGATGTGCTCTCGCTGATCGAGCGCGCCGAGCAGATCTACGACGAGGAGCAGGCCAAGAAGATGCAGAAGAAGCTCATCAAGGGCTCCTTCGACTTCGAGGACTTCCTGCAGTCGATGCAGCAGATGCGCAAGCTCGGCCCGCTGCAGCAGATCCTGGCGATGATCCCCGGCATGGGCCAGCTCGCCCGCAACGAGGAGCTGGTGAGCGAGAAGGAGCTCAAGCGCATCGAGGCGATCATCTACTCGATGACGCCCAAGGAGCGGCGCAACCCGGATATCATCAAGGGCTCGCGCAAGGAGCGCATCGCTAGGGGCAGCGGCACGAAGGTGCAGGACGTGACGGCGCTCGTCAGCCAGTTCCGGCAGATGCAGCGCATGATGAAGAAGCTCGGCGGCAACGGCCGCGGCGGCCAGATCGACCCGCGTGAGCTGATGAAACGGATGCGGTTCTGATATTGGGCACGGAGGGGGAGCCCTCTTCGTCACCTACGCTATTTGGAGGCATACACACACACATGGTTACGATTCGTCTGCGACGCCAGGGCAAGACCAAGCAGCCGAGCTACCGCATTGTGGTGGCTGACAAGCGCTCCCCGCGCGACGGCAAGTTCATCGAGATTCTCGGCCACTACAACCCGGTTCGCCAGCCGAAGGAGCTGGTGGTGAAGGCGGACCGCGTCCGCTACTGGCTCGGCGTCGGCGCCCAGCCCTCGGAGACGGTCGTCCGGCTGCTGAAGCAGGTCGGCGTGCTGGACGAGAGCGGCAAGCCGACGGCTGC
>CALJIC010000211.1 GCA_937974195.1 uncultured Roseiflexaceae bacterium
CTGGGGCGAGCGCGCGCTGGGCTTGGGGAAGGGAAGCCGTCGTCTGCTATTTCGCCCGTTGTCATGCTCCTGTTGTGCCGAGCGCCGAGGCCGCACCGCCTGAGGCGAGCGCACGCTGAACACATATGGAGAAACGCCAATGTACGACGTACTCGTTCTCGGCGAGCTGAACGCCGACCTGATCCTGCAGGGGGATGTTGAGCCGGCCTGGGCGCAGGCCGAGAAGCTGCTGGACGACGCGAGCTTCGTGCTCGGGGGCTCCTCGGCGATCTTCGCCTGCGGCGTCGCGCGGCTCGGCCTGCGCGTGGCGTTCGCCGGCGTGATCGGCGACGACATGGTCGGGCAGTTCTGCCGCGCCGAGCTCGAGCGGGCCGGCGTGGACACCGTCGGCGTGGTGGTGGACCCGGACCTCAAGACCGGGATGACGGTCATCCTGCAGCGGCCGGACGACCGCGCGATGCTGACCTACGCCGGGGCTATCGCGGCGCTCACGCCCGAGCGCATCGACCCCGCCCTGCTGCGCCGGGCGCGCCACGTGCACGTCGGCAGCTACTTCCTGCAGACGGCGCTGCAGCCGGGCCTCCCCGAGCTGTTCGCCGAGGCGCGCGGGCACGGCGCGACGACGTCGCTCGACACCAACTGGGACCCCTCCGAGCGGTGGGCGGGGCTGGAGAAGCTGCTGGCGGTGACCGACATCCTGCTGCCGAACGAGGCCGAGGCGTGCGCGCTGGCCGGCGCCGACGACTGGGAGAGGGCGCTGGAGCTGCTCGCAGCGCGCGTGCCGACCGTCGCCGTGAAGCGCGGGGGCGCGGGGGCGTCCGCGGTGCGCGGCGGCGAGCGGGTGGACGTCGCCGCGCCGCCGGTGCGCGTCGTCGACGCCGTCGGGGCGGGGGACAGCTTCGACGCCGGCTTCGTGTGCGGGGCGCTGGCGGGCTGGCCGCTGGAGCGCACCCTCAGGCTGGCGGTGGCCTGCGGCGCGCTCTCAACTCAGGCGGCGGGGGGTACGGCGGCGCAGCCGACGCTGGAGGAGGCGCTGGCGTTCCTTGGAGCGGAGTAGCGATTCCCCGGCGGGGCGCTACTCCGCGTCCAGCTGAGCGGCCGGGGCGGCGGGCTTGCGCGCCTTGAAGTACTCGACCACCATCGGGATGACCGAGACCAGCACGATCGTGACCGCGACGATCTCGAAGTTCTCCTTGATGAACGGCACGTTGCCGAACAGGTAGCCGCCGAAGAGGAACACCGTCACCCAGACGAAGCCGCCGATGATGTTGTACGCCAGGAACGTGCGGTAGGTCATCTTGCCGACGCCGGCGACGAACGGCGCGAAGGTGCGGACGATCGGGACGAAGCGCGCCAGGATGATCGTCTTGCCGCCATACTTCTCGTAGAACTCGTGCGTCTTGTCGAGGTACTCTTTGCGGAAGATGCGCGGGTAGCGCTCGAAGGCCTTGGCCCCGAAGTAGGAGCCGAGCGCGTAGTTCACACTGTCGCCGATAATCGCCGCCGCCAGCAGCAGCGCCCAGAGCAGCCCGATGTTGAGCACATCGCCGAACTGCGCGGCGAGCGCCCCGGCCGCGAACAGCAGCGAGTCACCCGGCAGGAAGGGCGTCACTACCAGGCCGGTCTCACAGAAGATGATCAGGAACAGAATAATGTAGGTCCAGATGCCGTAGGTTTGGATGATCTCGCCGAGAATCTCATCCAGGTGGAGGAAGGTGTTGATAATCTCGCGGATAAACTCCATGCGTGTCCCTCGATAAGGCGTGCCGCGGGCAGCCCATGTGCAAACCCGGCGCAATTGTAGTTTGCTCCGCTCGAGCTGTCAATAAATGCGGCTTCCGAGGAGGCAGAGCCTCTCTGGAAGCCGCTCTATCCGCCGCTCTGCGGCTGCCTCGCAGCCGCAGAGCGGCGGGAAAAAGAGCCGTAGAGGGCCGCAGGCCCTCCACACCTCCCCGCAGGCGACACCGTCGCCGCGGAGCGATGAGGCAAGTGGTTTCCAGGGGCTTGGGCCAGAGCAACAGCATAAGGAGTCTGCAATGATCGATTCGTCGACCGAGTTTGGCGCCCGTGTCCTGAGGCGACTGGCGGAGGAGGAGGTGATCTGGCTGGTCACCGTGGGGAAGAGCGGGACGCCGCACCCGAACCCGGTGTGGTTCCTGTGGGACGGCAGCGAGCTGCTGGTGTACAGCCAGCCGAACAAGACCAAGCTGCGCGACATCGAGCGCAACGGGCGGGTAGCGCTCCACTTCAACACCGCGCCGGACGGCGATGACGTGGTCGTGATCGCCGGCGACGCCCGCATCGACCCGTCGGCGCCGCCCGCGGACCGCGTCGAGGCGTATCTGGAGAAGTACCGCGCGGGGATCGGCCGCATCGGCATGACGCCGGAGAGCTTCGCCGCGAGCTACTCCGTCGCCATACGCATCACGCCGACCAAGGTGCGCGGCTTCTGATCTCGGGAGTGTGAGCGGGTCTGGTGGCGAAGCCGCCGCACCCGCCCACGCTGCTCTCTGCCAGCGCGAGATCAGGACCACCGGCCTAATTCTTGCGCCCCTCGCACCCCTCCAATCCACGGAGAGGTGTGCTATCATGCGAAGGTTTAGAATTCGTGACTGCTGCCTCAGCAGTCATAGCACGAGGCGCCTGCCGATGAGCCCACGGGGCACCATCCTGATTGTCGATGATGAGCCAGCGATCGCCGACCTGCTGGCCGAGCTGCTGGGAGACGAAGGCTACGTCGCGCACACGGCGTTGAGCGGCGAGCGGGCGCTGTCGATGCTCGAGACGCTGCGGCCGGATCTGATCCTGCTCGACACCTACATGCCGGTCATGAGCGGCGCCAGCCTGTTCGCGGAGATCCGGGCGCGGCCCGAGCTCCAGCATGTTCCGATCATCGTGATGAGCGCCTCGGCGCCCGCCGCGATGGCCCTTCAGGAGGCCGGCGCCGCCGCCGTGCTGATCAAACCGTTCACGATCGAGACGGCGCTCGCGTGCGTCGCTCAGGTCTTGTAGCCCACCACCCCGCCTGCTCGAATCCACCCCGCCTCTGGAACGCTCCCGTGCGGCTCACAAGCCTCGCCGGCGCCCGCACAGCGCCACGCCGGCCCGCGGGCGGCCACACGATTTGCTGTATCTATTTTGGAAAATTACAAGAATGTCATATGCAACAAGCATATGTATGATAAAATTGCACGGTCTCACCCGTAAACTATAGTGCATAGGCGCTCATCTGTGGATAGTAGGCCAGGTGATGCCGGCGCTGTTCGGTTTAGCAGCGCCCATCGCCTAGCGCCACGGCTGCAGTGAGACAGCTCGAGGCCGTTCTGTCCGATGCGCAGCCTTTGCGCCATCGGCTCGAGCAACGTGTGGTATCACACAGCGCTCACGATCAGGCGGCCCATACACCGTCTGCCGCACCTGCACATCGAGCGGGTCACGTGGACGCACCTTGGACGTAGTCGGCTGCTGCATGATCGCTTCAGACACAGGAAACCGACTTCGAGGCGCGTTACAGCAGATCTGCACCTATAGTACCAGTACGTAACCACACTTCATCGTCCTCCTACGCACCTATCGTCGCACAGCGCCCCGTAGCCGCGACAAACCAACAGTAGCCAGCGACTACGCATCGCTTTCAGCGAGAGAGTGAGAGGCACACTGAGTTGTGCGCATCTCCTGGCGTATCGACGAAACACGTCCCTTTGAATCTAGACGGCTTCGTCACTGGCAAGCAGGGCCACTCGGGTCGGCCCATTTCCGTGGAGGAGATTCTTCGCAGCGTTCTGGACCCGACAGCACTAAGAGCTGTGCTTCACGCCTCGTAGATCACTCGCCTCGGTTCTTGCCTGAGAGGAGACCGGACGTCACTCGCACGAGTGGCGCGGTCGTGCCGACCGCCCTCCTGACGGGGAGGTGTGGAGGGCCGCCCGCCCTCCACGGACGCTCTGCTTCGCCGCGCTGCGACGGAGCGGGAAATTCAGGGGAGGCGAAGCTTCCCCGAGCCCTACCAGGCGGTGCGGGAGCAAGGCCCCGCGTATGTCGCGTCGCTCACGGGCAGTGCGCCCCCGAAAGAGCGCGACGCGAGATGGCGGGAACTGGAGGATACCTGAGATGGTCGACAATGCCCCTCAGCATTACCTCAACCTCATCCAACGGCTCAATGCTGAGCTTAGATGGGGCCTCTCAAGCGCGACGCTTGCTCGCTACAGCGAGCGCGTGGCTCAGATCTGGCCACCTCCCGCTCCGTTGAGCGACAACCAGATGCGCACCATTATCGTGAACTACCACCTGGATCACCGCGTCGTCGAGGCGCTGCGCGACCGCGCCGACCCCGAGCACGAGCGCTGCTGGGCGATGTGGATCGAGCATGCGACTCACATCCTGGTCGGGCGCTTCGCCAATATTCGCGAGGCCAGCGCGGCGACGATGAGCGAGCAGGATCTCTCCCAGGAGGCGATGCACGACCTCTGGCATGCGCTGCAGAGCTTCCGGTACGAGAGCCGCTTCCAGACATGGGCATTCACCGTCATCAGCAACTGCTATATCCGCGTCTATCGCTCGGCCCGGGCGCAGAAGCGGCGTGCCACACACGGCGTCATCTCCCTCGACAGCCTCCCCTCGCAGGCAGAAGTGATCGAGGATAGCGCGGGGCACACGCCCGAGGACGAGGCGGTTGGCACGGCTCTTGCTGATTTGATCTCTCAGATCCTCGTCCAACACCCAGATGGGCGACTGCATCGAATCTTCGAACTCTGGGCCCATGGCGACCAGCCGCTGCGCTCGATCGGCGAGCAGCTTCACCTGAGCATCCCTCGTGTGCACGCCTTGCTCAATCAGGCACTAGCCCTTCTTCGGCAAGAGGACCGTCTGCGGACGTGGGATGACGCCGATAGTGTGTGAGCTGCGCGGCCGAGCGCATGTGTCATTGATGACATCCTCATCACAGTCGCCTCCCACACCCCTTCAGACCTCTCAATTAGGGATGAAAAAAAGTGTATAATCGCTGTATTCCACTGGTAGAGGGCTCGATACACATCTCGGGCAAAGTGACGAAGTCTTAGGAGAGCAACCGACGTGAGGGCAGATCAGTCGCAATGTATTTCAGTACTGCCCGATGTTCGACGCGGGATCGAAACGGGGAATCTGGCGGATATCTCTCCAGACAGCTATCGCCATATCGCTCAGTGCCCTCAATGTCGTGCGGCTCTGTTAGCCCTAGTACAGAGCCTCTCTCCTGAGGCGCGCATCCCGATGGCACACTCGTGCGCAGGGACACAGAGCAGGCTGGCGGCCTACATCGACCTGGAGCGTCAGGACGCGCACGCGGCCGCGGAGCAGTACCCGGACATCTGGTGGCATCTCTGGCTCTGCGAGAGCTGCGCCGCAACGTATGAGGCCGTACACGCGCTGCTCGACGCGCAGCGTCGCGGCGACCTCAAGCCGCTGGATGATATCATCCGCGACTCCGACGACGGCTGAGCGCACCCCGCCGCGGGCGCAACGAACCACTGCTGAACCTGCGAGGGCCGAGAGGAGCTACGTCTCCTCTCGGCCCTCGTGTGATTCTTCCCCTCGGTGGAAAAAACCCTCCCCCGTTTGACATCTAATGGTCTGAGCACCGCAGAACACCGGTTTTTGGACAGCACCGTGCGCCGCACACATGTGACGGCGCGCCTAAGCCGGTGCGCGGTGTCAGGCCGTGTCGGTGTTCAGCTGGGAGGGAGAGATGACGCGCTACCTCTCGTCACACAAAGAGACGGCGGAACAGCGCCCTGAGCAGGCGCCTGCAGCATCGCGGTCCTCGCCTCCGCGTACCGTCGCCCTGATCCCGGCCTACAACGAGGAGCGCTTTATCGGCAGCCTCGTGCTGGCGGCGCGAAGCTACGTCGACCAGGTGATCGTGGTCAACGACGGCTCCCACGACCGGACATCCGAGATCGCGCGCGCCGCGGGCGCCCTCGTCATCGATCACCCGACGAATCTGGGGAAGAGCGCGGCGGTGAACACCGGCTTCGCCTACCTGCGGGCGATCCGGCCGGTGGCCGCGGTGATGCTCGACGGCGACGGCCAGCACTGCGCCGACGACATCCCGGCCGTGCTTCAGCCGGTGATCAACGGCCACGCGGACATCGCGGTCGGCTCGCGCTTCCGGGAGGTCAAGAGCGACATCCCGGTCTACCGCCAGGTGGGCCAGCACAGCCTGACGCTCGCCACCAACCTCACCTCGGGAGTCTGGATCTCGGACTCGCAGAGCGGCTTCCGCGCCTTCTCGGCGCGCGCCATCGACCACCTGAAGTTCAGCTGCGGCGGCTTCTCGATCGAGTCGGAGATGCAGTTCCTGATCCGCGACCACGGCCTGCGCGTGCTCGAGGTGCCGATCAAGGTGCTCTACGCCGAGCCGGCCAAGCGCAACCCGTTCACACACGGCATGCAGGTGCTCAACGGCATCCTGCAGCTCGTCGGCCAGACGCGGCCGCTGCTGTTCTTCGGCGTCGGCGGCCTCGCGATCCTGCTGGCCAGCGGCCTGCTCGGGCTGCACATCATCGACATCTACGGCCGGACGCACGATCTGGCGGTCGGCTACGGGCTGCTGACGGTGCTGCTGGGGGTGACCGGCGTCGTGCTGCTCTTCTCGGGGCTGATCCTGCACTCGACGCGCGGGATGTTCGTGGCGCTGCGCAGCGCGCTGAACGAGCAGCGCGCCAGCCCGCTGCCTACCACCATCCATCAGCCGGAGCTGCCGCAGGAGGAGCTGGCGATCGAGGTCGGGAGATGACCGGCGTGCGCGCGAGTGTGATCATCGTCAACTACAACAGCGGCCGGATGCTCGCGGCGTGCCTGCGCTCCCTCGAGGCGGCGCTCGGCGACGACGACGAGGTCATCGTCGTCGACTGCGCCTCCGCCGACGGCAGCGCGGACGATCTGCCGCCCGTGGCGCGGCTCAGGCTGTGGCGGAGCCCGTTGAACCTGGGGTTCGCCAGCGGCAGCAACCTCGGAGCACACCTGGCGCGCGGGCGCTACCTGGCGTTCCTCAACCCGGACACGACCGTCGAGCCGGGGTGGCTCGATACGCTGATCGAGGCGCTCGAGGCCGACCCCTCCGTCGGGCTCGTGACGCCGAAGATCCTGCTGCTCGACGACCCGCAGCGGATCAACACCTTCGGCAACGACTCGCACTACACCGGCCTGACGCTCTGCCGCGGGATGGGCCGGCCGGCAGGCGAGCTGCGCGGCCCCGACGAGGTCACCGCTGTCTCGGGCGCGGCGTTCGCCATCCGCAGCGAGCTCTTCGCGCGGCTGGGCGGGTTCGACGAGACCTTCTTCCTGTATATGGAGGACACCGACCTCTCCTGGCGGGCGCGGCTCGCCGGCTACCGCTGCGTCGCCGTGCCGGGCGCGACGGTTCGCCACGCCTACGCGCTGCGCTTCGGGCCGCGGAAGATCTTCTACCAGGAGCGCAACCGGTACCTGATGCTGCTCAAGAGCCTCGACCCGCGCACGCTGCTGGCGCTGCTGCCGGCGCTGGCGCTCGCCGAGCTGCTCACCTGGGGCTTCACGCTGCGCTATCCCCGCCAGCTCGTCAACAAGCTGGACGCGTACGTCTGGGTCGCCGTCCACTGGCCCACGGTGCTGCGGCGGCGCCGGGAGACGCAGCGCCTCCGACGTATCCCGGACCGCGCGCTGATCGCCGCCTGCCTGAGCCGGATCGACTACCGGCAGACCGGCGACACCTGGGCGGCGCGCGCCGCAGCCGCGCTGGCCGACCCGCTCTTCGCGCTGTGGCGGCGCGCCGCGCTGGCTGTGATCCGCTGGTAGGAGCTGCGATGCCTATCGCACCTGATGTTGTCCTCGGCGAGCGGGTCGTCATCCACCACCCGCAGCTCGTGAACCTGTACGGCTGCCGGATCGGCGACGACACCAGGATCGGCACGTTTGTGGAGATCCAGAAGGGCGTGGTCGTCGGGGCGCGCTGCAAGATCCAGTCGCACTCCTTCCTGTGCGAGGGGGTGACGCTCGAGGACGAGGTCTTCATCGGCCACGGCGTGATGTTCATCAACGACCGCTTCCCGCGTGCGACGGCGGGGGGAGTGCTCCAGAGCGAGCGCGACTGGCAGGTCATCCCGACGCGCATCGGGCGGGGCGCCTCGATCGGCAGCGGCGCCGTCATTCTCTGCGGCGTCACGATCGGCGAGCGCGCCATGGTCGGCGCTGGCGCCGTCGTGACCGCCGATGTGCCGGCGCACGCGATTGTTCACGGCGTACCCGCGCGCATCCGCGGCGATGTACGTGAGCGGGAGGAGCTTTGATGCTGGGAATCGGCGTGATCGGCTACGGGTACTGGGGGCCCAACTGGGTGCGCAACTTCGCCGAGCTGCCCGACGCGCGGCTCGTCGCCGTGAGCGACCTGCGGCCCGACCGGCTGGCGCTCGCGGCGCGGCGCTTCCCGGCCATCCGCACCACCACCGACGTCCGCGAGCTGCTCGCCGACCCGGCCGTCGACGCGGTTGTGATCGCGACGCCGGTCTCGACCCACTACGAGCTGGCGTCGCTGGCGCTCAGGGCCGGCAAGCACGTGCTGGTGGAGAAGCCGCTGACGCCGACCGTCGAGCAGGGCCTGCGGCTGGCCGAGGAGGCCGAGCGGCGCGGCCTGGTGCTGATGGTGGACCACACCTTCGTCTACACGAGCGCGGTGCGCAAGATCAAAGAGCTGGCTGCGGACGGGATGCTGGGCGAGCTGTACTACTACGACTCGGTGCGCGTGAACCTCGGGCTGTTCCAGCACGACGTCAACGTCCTCTGGGACCTGGCGGTCCACGACCTGTCGATCATGGACTACCTGATCGACGCGCGGCCGGTGGCGGTCTCGGCCACCGGGATGGCCCACGTCTCCGGGCGCGCCGAGGACATCGCCTACCTCACGTGCTTCTTCGAGGGCACCCTGATCGCGCACATCCACGTGAACTGGCTGGCGCCGGTGAAAGTGCGCCGCACGCTGCTGGCCGGGGCGCGCCAGATGATCGTGTACGACGACCTGGAGCCGAGCGAGAAGGTCAAGGTCTACGACCGCGGGATCACGCTGAACGACGCGCCCGAGGGGCTCTACCGGATGCTGGTGGACTACCGGCTCGGCGATGTGTGGGCGCCGCAGCTCAAGATCGGCGAGGCGCTGCAGACCGAGGCGCAGCACTTCGTCGACTGTGTGACTCGCGGGCGCCGCCCCGACACCGATGGGGCGGCCGGCCTGCGCGTGGTGCATATCCTCGAGACGGCGACGCAGTCGCTCGCCCGGCGCGGCGAGCCGGTCGCTCTGCAGTGGGAAGGGCTACAGCGATGATCGCCTTGGTCGATCTGAGAGCGCAGTACCGGAGCATCAAGCCGGAGATCGACGCCGCCGTGCTCGAGGTGCTGGAGAGCGGCCAGTTCGTGCTTGGGCCGCAGGTCGCGGCGTTCGAGCAGGAGTTCGCGGCCTTCTGCCGGGCGCGCGCCGCCGTCGGGGTCAACACCGGCACGAGCGCCCTGCACCTCGCCCTGCTGGCCGCGGGCGTGGGGCCGGGCGACGAGGTGATCACCACGGCGTTCACCTTCGTGGCGACGGCAGCGGCGGTGCGCTACACCGGGGCCCGGCCGGTCTTCGTCGACATCGACCCGGTCACCTACACGATCGACGTGATGCAGATCGAGCGCGCGATCACGCGGCGAACCCGCGCCATCCTGCCCGTGCACCTCTACGGCCAGCCGGCCGACATGGGCCCGATCATGGAGATCGCGCGCCGGCACGGCCTAGCGGTGATCGAGGACGCCTGCCAGGCGCACGGCGCGGAGTACCACGGCCAGCGGGTCGGGACGATCGGCGACTTCGGCTGCTTCAGCTTCTACCCCGGCAAGAACCTCGGCGCGATCGGCGAGGGCGGCGCGGTCGTCACGGACAGCGCGGCGCACGAGCGGACGCTGCGGATGCTGCGCGACTGGGGGGCCGAGCGCAAGTACCACCACGTGCTGCAGGGCTTCAACTACCGCCTTGAGGAGATCCAGGCGGCGGTGCTGCGGGTGAAGCTGCGCCACCTGGAGCGCTGGACCGACGCGCGGCGGTCGGCCGCCGCACGCTACTCCGCGCTCCTGCGCGGCGGCCCGGTCCAGACGCCGCAGGAGACGCCCGGCGTGCGCCACGTGTACCACATCTATGCGATCCGGGCCCACAACCGCGGCGGGCTCCAGGCGGCGCTGCAGGAGCGGGGAATCCAGACCGGCATCCACTACCCGGTGCCGGTGCACCTGCAGCCGGCCCACGCGGACCTGGGCTATCGCCCCGGGGACTTCCCGCACACCGAGCGGGCCGCAGCCGAGGTGCTCTCGCTGCCGATGTACGCCGAGCTGTCCGCGGCGCAGATCAGCGAGACCGCGCAGGCGGTGCTGGCCTGCGCCGAAGAGGGACAGATCTCCGTAGGGGCGGGCGGTCCTGTCGGCGCGCTGGCGCGGGGGGCGTAATGGCCGCACACGAGCTCGACCAGCTTCCACGGCGGCTCGTGCCGCTGATGCGCGCCGCCATCGCGCGCTGCCGGCTCGACCTGAGCGGCCTCACGGTGCTGACCGAGGCGGCGTCCGGCGCCTATGTCGTCACGCCTGTGCTCGCGGCCCTCGCAGGCGCGGCGCGTGTGATCGCGGTCACGCGCACGACGCGCTACGGCACCGCCGAGGAGATCCGCCGCTCGACCCTCGCGCTGGCCAGGCGGGCGGAGGTCGACGACCGGATCGAGATCGTGGCTGAGAAGACGGCGGCGCTCGTCGGGCAGGCCGACATCATCACCAACAGCGGGCACGTCCGGCCGATCGACGCGGAGATGGTCGGCTGGATGAAGGCCGGCGCCGTCGTCTCGCTGATGTACGAGGTGTGGGAGCTGCGGCCGGGCGACGTCGACCTGGGCGCCTGCCGGGCGCGCGGCATCCCGGTGGCGGGGACGAACGAGCGCCACCCGCTGGTGGACGTCTTCTCGTTCCTCGGCCCGCTGGCCGTCAAGGCGCTGCACGACGCGCAGGTTCCAGTGTACGGCAGCCGCGTGCTGGTGCTGTGCGACAACCCGTTCGCCCCGTTGATCGCCCCCTACCTGGCGCGTGCCGGCGCGGAGGTCGAGCTGCAGGAGCGGACGGCGGAGGCGCGCGGCAGAGACTTCGACGCGGTGCTGGTCGCGCTGCGCCCGATGAGCAGCCCGGTCTTCGCCGCCGCCGACGCGCGCCGTATCGCGGAGCTGGCGCCGGAGGCGACCGTCGTGCAGTACTGGGGAGACGTGGACCGCGCGGCGTGCGCGCGGGCGGGCCTGGACGTCTGGCCGCCCGAGGCGCCGGCGCCGGGCCATATGGCCGTGCTGCTCTCGGCGATCGGGCCGGAGCCGATCGTCCGGCTGCAGGCGGGCGGGCTGAAGGCCGGCGAGGTGCTGGCGCGCCGCACGCGCGACCCCGCAGAGCTGGCCTTCATTCAGCCGCTGGAGGAGTGAGCGTGCCGCGGGTGCTGCTGATCGGGATGGGGCCGACGAGCCTGAGCGCGCTGGAGTCGCTCGCGGCGCGGCTCGAGGTCGTCGGGCTGGTGCGGGAGCCGCCGGCGGGCCGGGACGCCGCGTGGGAGGTGGCCCAGCGCCTCGGCATCCCCTGCTGGCCGGACACCGCGCCGGCCGCCGTGGACGCCCTGGTGGCGGAGCTCCGGCCCGACTGCGTCGTCGTCTCGTCGTACAACCGCATCCTCAGCGCGGCGACGCTGGCGCGGTCGCGCTTCGTGAACGTGCACTACGCGCCGCTGCCGCAGTACCGCGGCCGGGCCAACGTGAACTGGGCGATCATCAACGGCGAGCCGCTGGCGGCGATCTCGATCCACGTGATGGTGCCGGAGCTGGACGCTGGGAACATCCTCCTGCAGCGCACCGTGCCGATCCGCGAGACCGACACCGTGCTGGATCTGTACGAGCGCCTGAACGCCATCCAGCGCCAGCACCTGGCCGATGTGGTGCTGCGCCACCTCGCGGGCTACGCGGGCGAGCCGCAGGACGAGGCGCAGGCGACCTACGGCTGCGCGCGGCTGCCGGAGGACGGCGAGATCGACTGGGCGGCGCCGTCGGACGCGATCGTGCGGCTGGTGCGGGCGCTGGCGGCGCCGTACCCGGGGGCGTACAGCTACGTGCGGGGGAGGCGCCTGACGATCTGGCGCGCGGCGGTGCCCGAACGAGCGCCGCGCTACGTGGGGCGCGTCCCCGGCCGGGTGGTCAGGCGGGACCGCGCCGCGGGGACGGTGGACGTGCTCAGCGGCGACGGGGTGGTCAGGCTGGCCGAGGTGCAGCTCGACGGCGAGGAGATCCGGCCGGCCGCGGAGGTGATCCGCTCGACGCGGGAGACGCTCGGGCTGCGGGTGGGCGACCTGCTCGACCGGATCGCGGCGCTGGAGCGTGAGGTTGCGCAGCTCGCCGCACGCAGGGCGAGGGAGTAAGCGAGAGGCAGCTATGCAGGGTGCCCGTGTGCTGATCACCGGCGGCGCCGGCCTGATCGGCTCCCACATCGCCGACCAGCTGGTGCGGGAGCGCGTGAGCAGGATCATCGTGTTCGACAACTTCACGCGCGGGCGGCTGGAGAACCTGTCCGGCGCGCTCGCGAGCGGCCTGGTCGAGGTGGTCGAGGGCGACATCCGCGACCGCAGGGCGCTGGCGCGGGCGCTGGACGGGGTGGACTACCTGTTCCACCAGGCGGCGATCCGCATCACGCAGTGCGCGGAGGAGCCGCGCCTGGCGCTGGAGGTGCTCGTCGACGGGACCTTCAACGTGCTGGAGGCGGCCGTCGTCGCCGGCGTCCGCAAAGTCGTCGCGGCATCGTCGGCGTCGATCTACGGGATGGCCGAGGTCTTCCCGACCGACGAGCGCCACCACCCGTACAACAACCGCACGCTGTACGGGGCGGCGAAGCTCTTCGACGAGGGCCTGCTGCGCAGCTTCAACGAGATGTACGGCCTGCCGTACGTGGCGCTGCGCTACTTCAACGTCTACGGGCCGCGCATGGACACGCACGGCGCCTACACCGAGGTGTTCATCCGCTGGATGGACTGCATCGCGGACGGCCGGCCGCCGCAGATCTTCGGCGACGGCACGCAGACGATGGACTTCGTGTACGTCGAGGACGTCGCGCGGGCGAACATCCTGGCGATGAAGGCCGATGTGTCGGATGCCGTCTTCAACATCGCGAGCGGCGTGGAGACCAGCCTGAACGAGCTCGCCGGGGCGCTGCTGCGGGCGATGGGCGCAGACACAGCGCCAGAGCGCGGGCCGGAGCGCAGGGTCAACCCGGTGCCGCGCCGCCTGGCGAGCACCGAGCGGGCGCGGCGGATGCTCGGCTTCGAGGCCGAGGTGGGCCTCGAGGAGGGCCTGCGCCGGCTGGTGGAGTGGTGGCGCGCGCAGCGCCAGCCGATGGAGGTCGCCCGTGACTGAGCCGCGCCGACAGATCCCGCTGATGAAGCCGTGGATGGACGAGCGCGAGGCCCAGGCCGCCGCGCGGCCGATCTTCGCGGGCTGGATCACGCAGGGGCCCGAGGTGGCCGCCTTCGAGCGCGAGTTCGCCGAGGCGGTCGGCGCCCCGTACGCCTGCGCGGTCTCGAACTGCACGACGGCGCTGCACCTGGCCCTGCTGGCGGTGGGCGTGGGGCCGGGCGACGAGGTGATCACGGCCAGCCACTCGTTCATCGCCACCGCCAGCAGCGTGCGCTACTGCGGCGCGACGCCGGTGTTCGTCGATATTCAGCCGGGCACCTACAACCTCGACCCGGAGCTCGTCGAAGCGGCGATCACGCCGCGCACGCGCGCCATCCTCTGCGTCCACCAGCTCGGCATGCCCTGCGATCTGGAGGCGATCGTGGCGATCGGCCGGCGACACGGCCTGCCCGTCGTCGAGGACGCCGCGTGCGCGATCGGGAGCGAGATCCGCTGGCGCGGCGAGTGGCAGCGGATCGGCCGGCCGCACGGGGACATCGCGTGCTTCTCGTTCCACCCGCGCAAGATCGTCTCGACCGGCGACGGGGGCATGCTCACAACCGCGAGCGCGGCGTACGACCAGCGCTTCCGGCTGCTGCGCCAGCACGGCATGAGCGTGCCGGACACCGTGCGCCACGGCGCGCGGCAGGTTGTGTTCGAAGAGTACCCGGAGCTCGGCTACAACTACCGCATGACCGACATCCAGGCGGCGGTCGGGCGCGAGCAGCTGCGCCGCCTGCCCGAGATGGTGGCGCGCCGGCGTGCGCTTGCGGCGCGCTACCGCGAGCTGCTGGCGGGCATCCCCGGGCTCGGGCTGCCGGAGGAGCCGGAGTGGGCGCGCAGCAACTGGCAGAGCTACTGCGTGCGCCTGCCGCCCGGCGTGGACCAGCGAGACGCCATGCAGGCCATGCTCGACGCCGGCGTGGCGACGCGGCGCGGGGTGATGTGCGCGCACCGCGAGGGCGCCTACGCCGAGCAGCCCTGGCGCTGCGGCCAGGAGGGCTGCGACCGCGCGTCCCGGGCGTGTACGCACCTGGCGGAGAGCGAGCGCGCCCAGGACACAGCGATCATCCTCCCGCTCTACCACACGATGACCGACGAGGACCAGATGTATGTCGCCGAGGCGCTGGCCGAGGCGTGCCGAGCTGCGCGGCGGGCCTCTGGCGCACCAGCAAGTCGCGTGGCAAGCCCGGTCAGTTCGGCAGCCTGAGCGGCAGCTCGATATTCATCGCGACCAGGATCACGAGCCGTGATCCGCAGTGATGGAAACGCATGGTGCGGCCTCCTTTCACAGGCGCAGCGTAAGTGTAGCAGAGAGGGCGCGGCGTGAACATTTCGCATCAGTCTAAGTTCGTGGCCGCCCGGCTGCTGATCGCGGCGATGGCCGCCGCGCTCGCCTCCTTCGCAGCCCCGGCCCTCGCGGCGGGCACCTGGTACGTCGCGCCGGGCGGCAGCGACGCGAACGACTGTCTCAGCCCGGCGACCGCCTGCCAGACGATCGGCGGCGCCATCGGCAAAGCCGCGCCGGGCGACACGATCGCCATCGCCGCCGGCACATACCAGGAGAACCTGATCCTCACCGCCGGCTTCACGCTCGTGGGCGCCGGGGCGAAGGAGACCGTGATCGACGGCGGGGGCCGCGGCGGCGTGCTCAGCCTGCTCTCCGCCACAGCGAGCGTGACGATCAGCGGCGTGACGATCCGCGGCGGCCGCTCGGTCGGGAGCGGCGGCGGGATCAGCAGCTTCGGCCCGCTCACGCTGATCGACAGCGTCGTTGAGGACAACCAGACGGTGATCGGCGAGGGCTTCCAGGGCTTGGGCGGCGGCATCGCCAGCTTCGGCCCGCTCACGCTGCGCGGGGTGACCGTGAGCGGCAACCGCGGCGTGACTGGCGGCGGGATCTACAACCGCGGCGCGCTGGTGGCGGAGAACAGCACGATCAGCGGGAACGCCGCCCAGCAGAGCGGCGGCGGGATCGCCAACGCCGGCACCGGCACGCTGAGCCTGCGCCACGTCACCGTGGCCGGCAACCAGGCCGACAGCGACTCGAACGGCAGCGGCAGCGGCGGCGGCATCGCGAGCGAGGGCGGCGCCGTGACGATCGTGAACGCGCTGCTCGGCGGGAACAGCGCCGGCGATGCCTCCGCGGAGTGCAGCGGCACGGTAACGGCGCGGGGGCCCAGCCTGGTCCAGACGGCGGCGGGCTGCACGCTGGCGGGCGACACCGCAGCGGTGATCACCGGGATGGACCCGCTGCTCGGGCCGCTGGCCGACAACGGCGGCCAGACTCCCACCCACGCGCTGCTGGCGGGCAGCCCGGCGATCGATGCCGGGGACGCCGCAGGGTGCCTCCCGGCCGACCAGCGCGGCGTCGAGCGCCCGCAGGGCGCGGGCTGCGACGTTGGCGCGTTCGAGGCCGAGGCGCCGGCGCCGGCCGATCAGCTGTATGTGGCGCAGGACGGGGATGACGCGAACGACTGCCGCTCGCCCCAGACGCCCTGCGCGACGATCGGCGCCGCGATCGCGCTGGCGGCCGGCGGCGACACGGTGAACGTGGGCCCCGGCACCTACACCGACACGCTCACGATCGACCGCGACCTGACGATCATCGGCGCCGGGCGCGACCTGACGATCATCGGCGCCGGCGGCGGCCAGCGCGTGCTGACCGTGGCCGGGGGCGCGACCAGCCTGGTGGCGCGCGGCGTGACGCTGCGCGGGGGGCAGCCCGCCGGCAGCGGCGGCGCGGTGGAGAACCGCGGCCACATGACGCTCGCCGACAGCGCCGTACGGCAGAGCGCGGCATCGGCAGGCGAGGACGGCAGCGCGAGCGGCGGAGGGATCGCCAACTTCGGCCACCTCACCGTGGAGGAGAGCGTCGTCGCCGGCAACGCCGCGTTCATCGGCGGCGGCATCGCCAACTTCGGCGTGATGACGGCGACGCTCAGCCTGGTCGAGAGCAGCTCGGCCTTCATCGGCGGCGGCATCGCCAACTTCGGCACCGCGGCGATCAGCGGGACGACGGTGCGCAGCAACGCCGCGTTCATCGGCGGCGGCATCGCCAACTTCGGGGTGCTGCGCATCGGCGCCAGCACGCTGAGCGGCAACGCCGCGTTCATCGGCGGCGGCATCGCCAACTTCGGGGTGCTGACGGTCGAGAACAGCACGATCAGCGGCAACGCCGCACGGGACGGCGGCGGGGGGATCGCCAACCTCCGCGCCGCCTCGCTGCGGCTGAGCAACGCCACCATCACCGGCAACATCGCCGACGATGACGGCGACGGCAGCGGTGGCGGAGGGGGCATCCTCAACGATGCCGGCAGCGCGGCGGTTCTCAGCGCGAGCCTGCTGGCGGGGAACCTCGACCGCGGCGGCGAGACGGTGGAGTGCGACGGGCAGCTCGACCTCCGGGGGGTCAACCTCATCCAGCACAGCGATGGGTGCGATCTGCGCGGCGATGTGTCAGACGCCATCCTCAACCTCAACCCGCTGCTTGGCCCGCTGGCGGACAACGGCGGGCCGACATGGACCCACGCCCTGCTCACCGGCAGCCCGGTGATAGGTGTGGCCGGCGCCACATGCCCCGCGGTGGATCAGCGGGGCATCGCCCGAGCAACGGGGCGCTGCTCGATCGGGGCGTTCGAGCCGGCGCAGCAGTCCTACAAGCAATTTCTGGCGCTCGTCCAGCGCCAGGCCGCAGAAAGGTCCAGGATGCAATGACGCTTCGCCTGCTCCGCCTGCTGGTTCTGCTAGGGGTGGCGATCTCGGCGCTCGGCCGGCCGGCGGTCGCCACGGCACAGAGAGCGCCGGCCGGCGACAACGCGATCACCGCCATGGCCTTCAGCGCCGATGGGCGGCTGATCGCCGCCGGCCTGCGCGACTCGCGCATCGTCGTCTGGGATGCCGCCAGCGGGCAGCAGCTGCGCGCCTGGGTTGCGCACCAGGGTGCGCCGGTATCCGGGCTGGCGTTTAGCCCGGATGGCACGACGATCGCCAGCGGCGGGCGCGACAGCGCGCTGCGGCTGTGGGACGCGGCGACGGGCAAGCTCCGCGAGAGCGCGACCGGCCACGAGCAGCCCATCCGCGAGATCGCCTACAGCCCGGACGGGCGTTCTCTGGCCACGACGGGCGAGGACTCGCGGGTCGTGCTGTGGGACGCCGCCCCCCTCAAGCTCCGGCGGATTCTCTTCGGCCACATCAACTTCAGCTCCGGCCTCGCCTTCAGCCCCGACGGCGCCACGCTCGCCAGCGCGGGCGAGGACGCCCAGATCATTCTGTGGGACGCGGCGAGCGGCCGGCAGCGCCGTGTGCTGCGCGGGCACCAGGGTGGCGTGGGCTCGATCGGCTTCGACCGGAGCGGATCGTCGCTCGCGAGCTTCGGAGCGGATGCGCAGGTCCGGCTGTGGGACCCGGCGAGCGGCAGGCTCCGTCAAGTCCTCGGCCGGGAGCACACCGGCCGCGGGCGCACGCTCGCCTTTAGCCCAGACGGGACGATCCTGGCGAGCGGCGGCGACGACCGCAAGGTCGTCCTGTGGGACATCGGCCAGGCGCGCCCGCGCCGGACGCTCCTGCGCCACAGCCGCGGCGTAACGCGGGTTGCCTTCAGCCCGAACGGGACGATCCTGGCGACCGCCGGCGAGGATCAGCAGATCATCCTGTGGGAGGTTGCGACGGGGAGGGAGCTCAGGGTGCTGGCCGCGCCGCCCGCGCAGCCAACGCCGCCGACGCGCCCGGTCGGCGCGGCGGATGGTGCGCCGGGGGCATCCCCAGGCTCGCCCGCAGCCCTCAGCCCGCCGCTCGCCCTTGAGGACGGGCCGGGAGGCCCGATCCTGGTCATAACACACCCGGCCAACAAGTTCGGCACCTACTACGCCGAGATCCTGCGCTCCGAGGGCCTGAACGCCTTCACAACCGCAGATATCGGCTCGGTCACTGCCGCGACTCTCGCCGCCTACGATGTCGCCATCCTGGCGGAGATGCCGCTCACCAGCGCTCAGGCGTCGATGCTGAGCGACTGGGTGACCGGCGGCGGCAACCTGATCGCCATGCGCCCCGCCGCGCAGCTGGCCGGGCTCCTCGGCCTGAGCAGCGCCGGCAGCCCGCTCACCGACGCCTATCTGCGCATCGCTACGACTCAGCCTCCCGGGACCGGCCTCGTCGATGAGACGATCCAGTTCCACGGCCCGGCCGACCGCTACAGCCTGAGCGGGGCGACGAGCATCGCCACGCTGTACACAAGCGCCACCGCGCCGACCAGCAACCCGGCGGTGACGCTGCGGAGCGTCGGGACGAACGGCGGCCAGGCGGCGGCCTTCACCTACGACCTGGCGAAGTCGGTCATCTACAGCCGGCAGGGGAACCCGGCCTGGCGCGAGCAGGAGCGCGACGGCTTCCCGCCGATTCGCTCCGACGACCTGTACTTCGGCGCGGCGGCGGGCGACGTGCGCCCCGACTGGGTCGACCTCAACAAGGTGCAGATCCCACAGGCCGATGAGCAGCAGCGCCTGCTCGTCAACCTGATCCTGGAGATGACCCGCGACCGCAAGCCGCTGCCGCGCTTCTGGTACTTCCCGCGCGGCGAGCGGGCGGTGGTTGTCCTGACCGGCGACGACCACGGCAACGGCGGGACGGGCCCGCGCTTCGATCAGCAGATCGCGGCGAGCCCGGCCGGCTGCTCGGTGGAGGACTGGGAGTGCGTGCGGAGCACGTCGTACATCTACGCCGAGACGCCCCTGACCGATGCCCAGGCGGCGGCGTACCACGCCCAGGGCTTCGAGATCAGCATCCACGTCGAGACCGGGTGCCAGGACTTCTCGGCCGCGACGCTCAGCGGGTTCTACGACCAGCAGCTCAGCGCCTGGCAGGCCAAGTACACGAGCATCCCGTCGCCGGCCACGCACCGCACCCACTGCCTGGTGTGGAGCGACTGGAGCTCGCAGCCGAACGTCCAGCTGGCGCGCGGGATGCGCCTCGACACGACCTACTACTACTGGCCGCCGAGCTGGGTTCTCAACCGCCCGGGCTTCTTCACCGCCTCGGGGCTCCCGCAGCGCTTCGCCGACCTGGACGGCACCCTGATCGATGTGTACCAGGCCCCGACCCAGATGACCGATGAGTCGGGCCAGAGCTACCCGTTCAACATCAACAGCCTGCTCGACCGCGCCATCGGGCCGGAGGGGTACTACGGCGCGTTCGTCGTCAATGCGCACACCGACGCCCCAACCTCGCCGGTCGCCGACAGCGTCGTGGCCTCGGCGCTCGCCCGCAGCGTGCCGGTGGTCTCGGCCAAGCAGCTGCTCGACTGGTGGGACGGCCGGAACAGCTCGACCTTCAGCGGGATCAGCTGGAACGGCAGCCAGCTCAGCTTCACCGTCTCCGCCAGCCCCGCGGCCCGGGGCCTCCAGATGCTCATCCCCGCCTCCTCCTCAGCCGGCGCCATCCAGAGCATCACGCGCAACGGCGCGCCGGTCTCTTTCACGCTGCAGGGGATCAAGGGCGCCGAGTACGCAGTCGCCGCGGCGACCTCCGGCAGCTACGTCGTGACCTACGCGGCCGACACGACGGCGCCGACCGTTCAGAGCACTGAGCCGGCAAACGGCGCGACCGGCGTGGCGGTCCACACCACGGTCGCGGCAACCTTCAGCGAGGCGATGGACCCGGCGACGGTCGGGACGGACACGTTCGAGCTGCGCGACGGGGCGAACGCGCTCGTCCCGGCGACGGTGACGTACGACGCGGCGAGCCGCACCGCGACGCTGACGCCGGACGCCCCGCTGGCCGCCGAGACAACCTACACAGCGACCGTGCGCGGCGGCGCAGCTGATCCGCGGGCGAAGGACGTCGCGGGCAACCCGCTGGCGAGCAGCGTCAGCTGGAGCTTCACCACCGCAGCCGCTCCCGTCTGCCCCTGCACCATCTGGCCGGACTCGGCGACTCCGGCGGTCGCCTCGGACAGCGACCCCAACAGCGTCGAGCTCGGTGTGAAGTTCCGCTCCGAGATGGACGGCTTCATCACCGGCGTCCGCTTCTACAAGGGCCCGGGCAACACCGGCACACACGTCGGCTCGCTGTGGACCGCGAGCGGCACGCGGCTCGCGCAGGCGACCTTCACGAACGAGACTGCGAGCGGGTGGCAGACCGTCAGCTTCGCCAGCCCGGTGCCGATCCAGGCGAACACCACCTACATCGCGTCCTACTACGCGCCAAACGGCGGCTACGCGGTCAGCTCCGGCTTCTTCGCCGGCCAGGGGGTGTTCAACCCGCCGCTGCGCGCGCTCCAGGACGGCGCCGACGGCCCGAACGGCGTGTATCTCTACGGCGCCGGGGGCGGGTTCCCGAGCTTCTCGTACCAGAGCACCAACTACTGGGTGGACGTCGTCTTCACCCCCGGCACGTCCGACACAACGCCGCCGACCGTCTCCGGCCACAGCCCGGCCGCAGGCGCGACCGGCGTGGCCGTGAACACGAGCGTGACGGCGACCTTCAGCGAGCCGATCGACCCGGCGACGGTCGGGAGCAGCACCTTCGAGCTGCGCGACGGGGCGAACGCGCTCGTCCCGGCGACGGTGACGTACGACGCGGCGAGCCGCACCGCGACCCTCACGCCGAGCGCCGCCCTCGCGGCCAGCACAACCTACACCGCCCGGGTGCGCGGCGGAGCGACCGACCCGCGCATCAAGGACCTGGCAGGCAACGCGCTGGCCGCGGACGTCAGCTGGAGCTTCACCAGCGCTGCCGCTTCCGTCTGCCCCTGCACCATCTGGCCGGACTCGGCGACCCCGGCGGTCGCATCGGACAGCGACCCCAACAGCGTCGAGCTCGGCGTCCGGTTCCGCGCCGACACGGACGGCTTCATCACCGGCGTCCGCTTCTACAAGGGCCCGGGCAACACCGGCACACACATCGGCTCGCTGTGGACGACGGGCGGCACGCGGCTGGCGAACGCGACCTTCACGAACGAGACGGCGAGCGGGTGGCAGACCGTCAGCTTCGCCACCCCGGTGCCGATCCAGGCGAACACCACCTACATCGCGTCCTACCACGCGCCCAACGGCAACTACTCCGCCGACACCGGGTACTTCGCCGACGAAGATTATGTGAACCCGCCGCTGCGAGCGCTGCGCGATGGCGCCGACGGCCCGAACGGCGTCTACGCCTACGGGCCGGCCGGCTCGTTCCCCAACCAGACGTGGGAGGCCGCGAACTACTACGTCGACGTCGTCTTCACCACGGAGGCGCCGAGCGGCGGGGCGTCGCTCACCCTTAGCGCGGCGCGCGCCGATGACGGCGTCAGCACGACCGTTGGCGCAGAGCCACAGGCAGAGCGGCTCGCGCTGGCGCCGCAGCAGCCGACGCAGCGCCGGCGAGGACGGACACGCCGCAGTCGACGTCGATAGCTTCACACTGGAGCAGCCATGCACATCGCCCATGTGACCGCGACCTTCCCGCCCTACCGCGGCGGCACCGGCAATGTCTGCTACCACAACGCCCGCGAGCTGGCGCGGCGCGGCCACGCCGTGACGGTTCTGACCGCGGCGGTGCCGGGCGCGCCGGCCGTGGAGGAGCTGGACGGCTTCGTGGTGCGGCGGCTGGCGGCTCCGCTGCGGGCCGGCAACGCGCCGCTGCTGCCCGAGCTGGTGCCGGCGCTGCGCGGCTTCGACATCATTCACCTGCACTACCCGTTCTTCGGCGGCGAGATCACCGCGGCCGCCGCGTTCGCGCTCCACACGCCGCTGGTCGTCACCTACCACCAGGACGTCCTGCTGCACGGGGCGAAGGCGCTCGTCGCCGCGGCGATCACCGCGACGCTGGGCCGGGCGGTGCTGCGCTACGCGGCGCGCGTGCTGTACACATCGCTGGACTACAGCCGCCACTCGAGCTCCCGGCGGCTGCTGCACGGGCGCGAGCACTCCGTCGGAGAGCTGCCGAACGGCGTCGATATCACCCGTTTCCGCCCGGGCGCGCCCTCGCCCCAGCTGCGCAGGCGCTTCGGCATCTCTGCCGAGGAGCGGGTGGCGCTGCTCGTCGCGCGGCTCGACGAGGCGCACCACTTCAAGGGCGTGGATGTCTTTCTCGAGGCGCTGGCGCAGTGCCCGCCCACCGTCAGGGCGCTCATCGTCGGCGACGGCGCCCTGCTGCCGGCCTACCGGTCGCGGGCGGATCAGTGCGGGCTTGGCGAGCGGGTCGCCTTCGCCGGCCACGTGCCCGACGCGGAGCTTCCCGACTACTACCGGACGGCCGACGTCTGCGTGCTGCCATCGGTGACGATGGGCGAGGCGTTCGGTCTCGTGCTCGTCGAGTCCCTCGCCAGCGGCACGCCGGTCATCGCCAGCCGCCTGCCCGGCGTGCGCACCGTCGTCGACCATGGCGTCGACGGCCTGCTCGTCGAGCCGCGGGACGCCAGCGGCCTGGCGAGCGCGATCCAGCTCATCGTCGGGGATGCGGAGCTGCGCGAGGCGATGGGGCGGCGCGGGCGCGCCAAGGTCGAGCGGCGCTACACCTGGGAGAGCGCCGCCGCGCGCCTGGAGGCGGTCTACTCCCAGGTCCTTAGCCAGATCCCCTCGCCAGCTCACCCTGTGTCGGGGGCTAATCGATGAAGTCAGTTCTGCGCTCAACGCTCATCCTGAGCAGCAGCGCCGTCGCCTCAATTGGAGTGGGCCTCATCTCGGCGAAGGCCGGAGCCCTCCTCCTGGGGCCGGCCGGGCTCGGTGTTATGGGCTTGCTCCAGTCGGTCGTTAGCATCGGCACACTCGCCGCCGGGGTTGGCATCTCAACCGGCGTGGTGCGATACGGGGCGAACTATCTCGCCCATGACGATCACGGCCAAGCTGCAGCGCTGTTCAGAGCCGCCTGGCAGTGGGTGCTGATCTTCGGCGGGCTTGCGGCTCTAGCGCTCGTCGCGCTCCGTGCGCCGCTCAGCCGGCTGATGTTCGGCTCCGAGGCGTATTCGGTCAGCCTGGCGTTGATGGCGCTGGCCCTGCTCTTCTCGCTAGCAGGGAGCGTTCAGAGCGCTATTCTCAACGCATACCACCGGGTGGCCGCCCTCGCGCGCCTCCAAGTGCTGACGAGCGTACTCGGCACGGCAGGAAGCCTCGCCATCATCTGGATCTGGAGGGGCGCAGGGATCGCGCCAGCGCTGGTCGCCATCTCGCTGCTGAGCTGGATCGTCGCGGCGGTGCTCGCTGGCCGCGAGCAGATCCAACCGGCCGTCCGGCCACGCGCCGGCGAAACCGCAGCTGCTGCACGCCAGCTGCTGCGCTTCGCGCTGCCCTACACCGCGAGCATGCTGGTCGGGACAGGCGTACAGATGGCATTGCCGGTCCTGATCGTGAACACGATCGGGCAGACGCCCGAGGAGAGCGCCAGCTACGTCGGCTTCTATCGAGCCGCGACCGTGATCTCGGTCAGCTACCTCGGCTTCCTGCTCTCCGTGCTGGGCCAGGACTATTACCCGCGCGTCTCCGCCGTGAGCGATCAGCCCGCTGTTTTGGCCAAGCTCGTGAACGAGCAGCACCGCCTGGTGCTGCTGCTCGCGGGGCCGATGATTCTCCTCGTCCTCGCCCTCACCCCGATCCTTGTGCCGCTCATCTACTCGCGCGAGTTTCTGCCGAGTGTCGACATCCTCGAGTGGTATCTGATCGGCGACCTGCTCAGATTCACGAGCTGGACGATCGGCTTCGTCGTCCTGGCGCGGAGCAGCAGCATCAAGCTCTTCCTGATCGAGCTGCTGCTCGGGATCAACACCCTCGTCGCGTCGTGGCTCGGCATGCGCTTTCTCGGCCTGCCAGGGCTGGGCGTCGGCTTCCTGTTCACCTATATCGTCCACTACCTCGTTGTCTGGCGGATCGTCAAGCGCGACATCGGCCTCGTCTTGACCAAAGAGAACCTGTGGCTGCTCGGGATGTGTCTCGCGGGCGCTGCGCTGATCAGAGCCCTGCCCATGGTCGGCATGGAGGCGGTGCGGACACCGGTCGCTCTGGTCCTCGCGGGCGTTGGCGGCCTCGCCGCAGCGCAGCTGCTGTGGCGTGAGATGGGCGGCGTGCAGATGCTACGCGCATGGTTGGGGAGGGCGGTATGACTGTGCAGCGCAAACAGCTGAGCGTGACTGTCGTGGTGCCGACCTACCCGTCACGGCGCTGCGGCATCTCGACCTACAGCGCCTTCCTGCTGGAGGCGCTACAGCCCCATGTCGAGACGAAGGTCGTTGCCGCATCGGGCGGTGGCGCGCTGGATCTTCTGGCGCGCGTGCGGGCCGCGGCGAGCTGCAGCGACATCGTCCATATCCAGCACGCCTTCGACATCTACGGCTACCTGGGGATACAGACCTTCCCGCTCGCCCTGCTCCTGCGCCACGCCCGAGCCAGAGTGGTCACTACCATCCACGAGCTGCCCCCGCCACTGACGAGCTCACTGAAGGACCGGCTGGTCGCGCCCTACCTGCGGGCATGCATCCGGACGCTAGCGGCAAGCAGCGACGCCACGGTGGTCCATACGGAGGCCTCGCTCGCCCTGCTTTCAGCCTGGAAGGTTCGCGGGCGCGTCCAGCTGATCCCCCACGGAGCGGCGGGCACGCTCGCGGCGTCAGCTGCCAGCTCCCGGCGGGCGGGCGGGCGCACGATCGGCTTCTTCGGCTTCATCAATCAGGCAAAAGGGATACACCGGCTGATCGACGCCCTGCCCTCCATCCCCGGAGCGCATCTGGTTGTCGCGGGCGCGCCGCGCACCACACACGACGAGCACTATGCCACCTCGCTCCGCGAGCAAGTGGCGAAGCTCGGGCTGGGCAACCGCGTCACGTTCAAGGAGTATGTGCCCGACGAAGAGCTGGGGGCCTTCTTTGCATCCATCGATCTGCTGGTCTTCCCGTACTCGCACTGCACGGCCTCGGGCGCGCTCCACATTGCCCTGGCGCATGGCAGCGCAGTCCTGACCAGCGACCTGCCGGTCTTCGAAGAGCTCAGGCGCCAGCAGAACTGTCTGGAGACCTTTGCCCTTGACGAGCCGGCCAGCCTCGCGACGCGGATCCGCCTCCTTCTTGATGACGAGCCGCGCAGAGCTCTGCTGCGTGCGCGAGCCACATGCGCAGCTCGTGAAGTCAGCTGGGAGAACGTCGCTCGCGCGCATGTCCAGTTGTACGGTACGGTGCTCAATGCTGAGACTGCCGGAGTGAGCCGGGCTGCCTCAGCGCTCAACTCTGGAGGTGGGCAATGAGAGCAGCTCTCGTGTGCCTCGCAGCCCTGGTGACTCTCCACACCGTGGCCGTGTGGTTCGGTTCAGTCCGTCGCGCGCTCCGCGCCCGGCGCGAGAGCGCTCGTGTGCCGCCTCCGCCCGTGCCTCTGCCTCGCGTGTCGGTCATCGTCCCCGCCTGGCGCGAGAGGGGCACCATCGAGCGCTGCATCGATGCGCTGCGCGCTGTCGACTACCCGGACTGGGAGCTGATCGTGGTTGCCGGCGGCCCAGACGGCACGTACGAGGCGGCGTGCCAGGCCTGCCGTCGTCTCGCGCACGCACGCGTGATCGAGCAGCCGCCACGTGGCAAGAACGCGGCTCTCAACCTGGGGCTGCGCGCGAGCAGCGGCGCTGTGATCGTCGTGCTCGATGCCGACTCTCAGCCGACGCCCGGCTGGCTGCAGGCGCTCGTCGCGCCGCTGGCTACCGGAGCCGCGGCTAGCACCGGCAACCCTATTCCTTCGCGCTGGACACCGTTCACAAGGGGCGAGCGCATGGAGCGGATCGACGAGCTGGCGATCCGGAACAATGTGGTCCTCCAGGGGAGCGGCAGCATCGCGCTACGACGCGATGCGCTCGAGGCAGTCGGCGGGTTCCCCGAACACGTGCCGGTGGGCGTCGACTGGGATCTGAGCGCGCGCCTCGCTGAGCGCGGCGCTACGCTTGCCTTCTGCCCTGCGGCGACGGTTGTCACCGAGCGCCCGGCCACGCTGGCTGAATACTGGCACAACGAGCTGCGCTGGCGACGCGCCCATCTCCTCTCCCTCGCCCATCTGCGCAAGCACTTCCTCGGCACCCCCCGTGTGGCGCTGGTCAACCTGTACCTCTACGCCCTGGCCTGGCTCATGCTGGCCCTCACGATCTGTGTCGCGGTGACTGTGCTGATCGGGCCGCCTGGATTGCGCCGGAACGTCGCCACCCTGTGGGTGATCATGGTCGCGTGGCTCGCTCTGCGGCGCGCGTCCCTCGCCGCCGAGGTGGCCGTCTATACGCGCAATGCCGGCTGGCTGGCCTACCTGTGGGTGCCGCCGGTCATGCTGTTCATCACACTGATCGTGTCCTGTATCGCCTCGCTGAGCCTCAGGCGGGCCGGGATCCATTTCAAGGGCCCCCGCCACTCGACAGGAGCAACCGCCCTATGACACAGCGGGTCGACCCATATTCGATCGAGATCCGCTACATGCTGGACCGCATGGGCCAGCTGCTCTACCGCGAGCGTCCGCGGCGGGTGCGCGTGTATAGCGATGACCGCGAGATAGTGCTGGCAACTGCGCGTCGGCTCGGCGGCGACTACATGCTCTCCGTCGAGACGCCGGCCCTGGCCGACGACGTGCGCGGCGTGCTGGGCATCCGTGTCGAGGTCGCCGGAGATGCTCCGGCCGATGCAGCGTTCGCGCCGCTCAGTCTCGGCAGGAGCGCTACTCCCCGCGAGCGCGTGCTGATAGGCGCCGTGCGGAATCCGTTCTCCTACAAGACGCTGCGCTACCCAGGCCAGGTATCCGCCGCCGGTATGCGCGCCCTCGCCTGGGCCAGACGCGCATACCGCGTCGACACGATCGTCGGCATGTACCCGCCCCACTGCGCCGGGCTGCTCGCCCTGGCTGGCCTGGTGGGGCGCTGGGGCGCTGCGTCCTACTTCCGCCTGACAGACCTTGCGATGCGTCACATATACGCCGGCGCGCCGGCGTGGAGACTGAGCTATGTTGTCATCTTCGCTGGTCGCCGCGCCGGCCAGTAGGCTCGCGGAGCGCGCAGCAGATGTGCTGACCCGGCTCGACGCCTGGCTTCAGACGATGCGCGCGCCGGGCGGCTACGCCGGCCCAATCAGCCACTGGTGGGAATCCTGCCTGCTCTACTGCGGGCCGATGATCGACTGGCGCTACGAAGGGCTGCTCAGCGCCTACGTCACCCTGGCTGAGCACGGGGGCAGCCCGCTCTGGCTCGCGCGCGCGCGGGCCGCGGCCGATGACGTGCTCGCCGGCCAGCTGCCGGGCGGAACCTTCCGCAACTCGTCGTTCCAGTACGGGCCGATCGAGGGCGGCACCCCGCACGAAGCCGCGGTCGACGTCGGCCTCCTCGAGCTTGCCCGGCTCCTGCGGGCAGCCGGCGATCCCGACTGGCAGCGCTACCTCGCCGCCGCCGAGCGCAACATCCGCCAGTACTTGCTCGGCATGCTCTGGAGCCCCGCGGGTTTCATGGAGCAGCCGTGGGACAAGACGCCGGTGCCGAACAAGAACGCCACGGCCATGGAGGCGCTGCTCCTCTTCGAGGAGCTTACCGGGCAGGAGATGAGCTGCTACATCGAGGCGGCGCTCCGCGTCATCCTCGGCGCGCAGCTGCGCGGCGGCCCGCGCGACGGCGCCACCGTCCACCTCGGCACAGGGCGCTGGCAGCTGGCGATCGGCATCTATACGGCCCGCTCGATGGCTGCGGTGCTGCGCTACTGCGAGCGTCACGCGCGCCCTGAGCTGCTCGACGCGGCGGCGCGGGCGATCGCCTTCCTGAACCGGCAGCTCACGAGCCGCGGCGCGATCTTCGGCCACTACAGGGATGGCCGCCCGATCACGAACCCGCGCTGGATCGCACCGTCGGGCGATATCCTCCGCATCGCCGTGATGGGCGCGCGATACGGGCTCACCCCGCCGTCGATGATCGAAGCTCTGGTTGACCTGCTCGCCGCCGGCCAGCTCCCGTCGGGCGGCATCTCTACGGCCTACGGCTTCGCCCACCGCGGCAGCGAGCGGCCGTACACCGGGCTGCCCGACTTCCGCGATCTGCTCCCGGTCGTCGGCTGGTGCGACAAGGCCCTGCGCGGCCTGGCGCTCGTCGCTGCCCCGGCTCGGCCGGCGCCGGGGGCTATCACCGGCGATGTCACCAGGCCCTGCACGTGGAAAGGGCGACGCTGTGTCTTCTACGAGGACGCCGCCACCATCGGCCTCGAGCAAGCCAACGGGCGGACCCTCTATCGGTGGGCCAAAGGCCAGACCTGGCCGGAGATCTATGCGCTCTGAGGAGTAAGCTATGTGCGGTATCGCAGGCATCGCACACGCCGGCGGCACACCTGCCCCGGCTGTGATAGAGCGGATGAGTGCGCTGATGGCCCACCGCGGCCCCGATCAGTCCGGGCTCTATATGCCCAGCGCACCCACGTCCGCCGTAACGCTGGCCACTCGCCGGCTCGCCATCCTCGACCTCTCGGCGGAGGGCAGCCAGCCTATGACGAATGAGACCGGCGACCTCTGGCTGGCCTACAACGGCGAGATCTACAACCACCAGCAGCTGCGGCGCGAGCTCGAGCGGCGTGGCCACCGCTATCGCTCGGGCACCGACACCGAGACTGTGATTCACGCCTACGAGGAGTGGGGAGCCGACGCATTCAGGCGCTTCAACGGCATGTTCGCCTGCGCCCTGTATGACCAGCGGGACGAGCGCCTGATCCTCGCCCGCGACCGCCGCAGCATCAAGCCGCTCTACTACGTGTGGGACGGCGAGAGCCTCGCCTTCGCCTCCGAGCTGAAGGTGCTGCTTGGGGCGGGCCTGGCTCGCCCGGAGACCGACCCGACCGCCCTGTGGCTCTATCTGTGCCTGGGCTATGTGCCCTCGCCCTACACGTTCGTCACCGGGGTGCGTAAGCTCGAGCCGGGCCACCTGCTCGAGCTGCACCGCGGCGCGCTGCGCCTCACCCCCTTCGCCACGCCCGATCACCAGCCGGGAGCGCTCGCCGACGAGCACGAGGCCGTGCGGGCGGTGCGCGAGGCCCTTGAGGGCGCCGTGCGCCGGCAGCTGATGAGCGACGTCCCGGTCGGGGTCTTCCTGAGCGGCGGCCTCGACTCCACCATCGTCGCCAGCCTGGCGGCCCGATACCAGAAGGATGCGCTGCACACCTTTTCAGTGGGCTATGCCAACGAGCGCGGCGAGATCGAGCAGAGCAGCTACAACGACGATTTCTTCACGGCCCGCGCGGTCGCGCGCGACCTCGGCACCATCCACCACGAGGTGACTGTACACAACAACGCCGATCTGACCGGGCTGTTCGAGCAGCTGGTCTACCAGCTCGACGAGCCTATGGTCGAGCCGGTCTTCACTGCGACCCACGTTCTCTCCCAGGCGGCCCGCAGCCACGGCGTGCCGGTCGTGCTCACCGGTGACGGAGCCGACGAGATATTCGGCGGCTACAACCGCTACTTCTCCGCCCGGCGCCTAGCGATGTACCGCAGGCTGCCGGGCCTACGCTGGGCGCTGCCCATCGTCGAGAGCGTCGGCGGCTCGCACGAGATCGCCCACAGCGCCCGCGAGCTGCGCCACCTGCTCAGGAGCACCTCGGACATCGACGGCTACATCCGGTTCAGCAGCATCTACCACCCCGAGCAGGCGCTCCGCCTGCTCGCGCCAGCGGCGCGCGCCGAGGTCGATGTCACAGCCCTCAGCAGCATCGTGCGCGCGGCCCTCGGGCCGCAGGCGCCCTTCGCGGACCAGATGGCCCACGCCGACCTGGTGCTCTGGGTGGGCGAGCATTTCAACCCGCGCCTTGACCGCATCTCGATGCTGCACTCGGTCGAGGCTCGTGTGCCCTTCCAGGACGACGAGGTCGTCCGGGTCGGCCTCGCCATCCCATCACACCTGAAGTCATCGAGCCACAACCGCAAAGGTCTGCTCAAGGCGGCCTTCGCCGACTGTGTGCCTGCGCGGGCGCTGACCAGGCCCAAGCGCTCCTTCAAAGCCCCCGGCGGCGACTGGCTTCAGGGCGGGCTGCGCGCCCAGCTCGCCGAGCTCGTCGCCGGGGACCACCACCTCGTCGACCTGCTCGACCAGGATCAGGTGCGGCACCACGCCGCGAATATGGGCGCGGACACCCCTGGCCAGTTCTTCGCGGCCGTCGCCCTGCTCGCCGCCGAGCTCTGGACGCGCCAGTATGTGGCGCGCGACCAGCTGGCTGCGCGTAGCCTTGGCATGGGCCGCTGAGCCTGCGGAGATGCGTGTGACCGCCGCCCCAGCCACTACGGGCGAGAGCTTGCCGTGAACTACCTGTCTCCGCGACAGATCTTCATAGCGCGCACCTGCAGCTCGCGGTCGGGCTCACCGCCCACACAGCGCCGGCCGATCGGGCGGCGGCTAGGCGCACATCACGTCGCGGCACCGCTCGCCACCGGATAGACCTGCTGTGGGTACAAGAATGGCGCGCATGACGAGAATTCGATACAGAGCCGCCGCTCTGCTTCTGGCGCTCGCAGCGGCGGGCGCACCCCATCAGGTTGCCTCGGCCCAATCGGCACCCACAGCGCTCGTCGTCGCTGGGCTGACCCAGAGCGACGAGGACGGCGATGGGCGCCCAGATCTGACGGTGATCGATGCCGCATTCGCTACGGCCCACGACCGCATCATGGTCGTCGACCAGGCCCGCACGATGGTGTATGGCGCGACCTGGCAGCAAGCAACCGATTTCGAGGATGACATTTGGATCTATGACATCGGCGCCGACGGCGATGCGCAGCTCATCGTGGTGTACACGACTGAGGGGGAGCGCCACCACGCCTACGTCTACGCCGATGTCGACGGCGATGGAGCTGTCAGCTACAGGCGTGGCGGCACCAGCGTGTCGATAGACGAGACGCCGTACTGGAGCGCCCGGATCAGCGCAGAAGGCCCGTGGGTACTCCCCAACGGGCGGCTGAACCTGAATCTTCGGATCGCTGTCGATGGGCAGGTTCGTACCCTTGACCGCGCCCCGCCCTTGGATGACTGGCTGAAGCACGATGGCAAAGCCGACGTGGAGGCCGAGTCTCACGCCGGAGCGAACGGCATCGCGACGTATGTGCTGATCCGCCTGATGGCAGAGACCCCGCAGTCGTGGGGCTTTCAGCGCAGCAGCCTGTTCGTCAACGAAGGGCAGTTCCCAACACAGCCGCCTGAGCAGGCCTTCTTTCCGCTGCTTCCCATCCCGCCTGATGTGCGCGACCCGCGGTTCATCAACCTGCGGTACTTCGATATCCCGCTGATCCTCTCCATCGATTGGAGGCGCGGCGCGATCAATGGCCCACAGCTGCCTGGCTACCCGATCGGCCACGGCTACCACTACAACAACGATCGCTACATCACGAAGGGCGAGGTGAACGACGTCGCCTTCGAAAGCCCGCACGCCTACTACGACCTCGCACAGAACCACGACGCCTTCCCCGAGCTGCACATCCGCTTCTTCACCCGCCCGCCCTTCGACCAGGCGATGTGGACGCTGCCAGGGCGGGAGGCGGTGCCCTGGCAGTCGATCAGCTACAGCTGGAATCTCTTCAACCCCGGGACGATGCGATGGGACTACAAGCTCGGTCTCGGCGGCAACTACGACATCGACGAGGTGACCGAGTTTCCAGACTTCGCCTTACGCCAGGTGCCGTTCGCGCACCTGCCGTCGTGGATCATGGAGCGCCCGTGGAAGCTGACCACATTCATGGCCCGCGAGGGCGAGGGGTATGAGAGCTCCGAGGGCCTGTACGAGTGGCAGACCGATACCGGCGTTGACCCTGAGAGCGGCGACGGCAGCTCGGAGATCACCCGCGAAGCTACACAGAGCTACATGCAGGGCCTCACGGCCGAGCCACCGGACGCGCTCTACCGCCGCGTGCGGGTCGGCTTCCGCGCCGAGCGGCATTTTGCCTCGCCGCTCCTGCCGCGCCTGTACTTCAGCCCGGTTGATCACAGGCTCCATCTGCGCGGGGCCGAGGCCGGGATCTGGAACATCGATGGCAGCAATGTCATCCAGTACAGCGATCTCGATCGCGATGGCTACCTCGACCAGTGGATATACCAGACGCAGGGGCGGACCCGGCGGCAGCTCGTCGTCTTCCGCGACTATCTGCTCTACAGCGACGGCGCATCGATCGCTCTGAAGCAGGTGTCGGTGCAGCCATCGCTCTTTGAGGCGCCGCCGCCCCGCTCGCACGCCGAGTGGAGCGCTCAGCGCGAGCGGCTGGCGGCCCTGCACGAAGGCCACCGGGCCGACGACCTCGAGGCAATGTTCGCCCAGTTTGCCGGGCCGGTCTGGCGGCTGGAGCGCGCGCGCCTCCAGAGCGCCCGTCCCGACGGCACCGGCTTCCGCTTTGTCGCCGAGGTTGAGCCCGGCGCCCGCGCCACCGGCGATGGAGCGATCCAGATCCCGCGCCTTGGCCCGGGCAGGCATGTCATCAGCTTTGCGGGCGCCTTCCACGCGGCGCCGCTAACGCCGCCCGCAGTCGCCGCCTCGCTACACGCAGAGCCGAGCGTGCCGCTGCAGATGGCGCCGATCACCGTGCAGCTGCGGAACGATGGCCGCGAGGATGTCATCAGCGCAACCCTCGATCTCTGGGCCACCTCCCCGTCCGGCAACGAGCAACTCGTAGCGACGCGCAGGGTCGACCTGCTCGCCAACACGGCGGTCACGGCGACGCTGACGTGGGCCCCCGCCGAGGCCGGGACATGGACCTTCAGCCCGCGCATTACCGATGCCCACGGCGGTCAGATCAGCCTGCCACCCGTCGCGGTCGATGTCCTCCCCGGCAGCGCACCACCTCCATTGCAGATCGCCACCGCCAGCATCGGCTGGCAAAGCGCCGGCATGGCGCTCCTCGTCCTGCTGGGCCTGGCGGCGCTCGGGGCCGCCACCGTCTGGGAGCAGTGGAGGCCGGCACCATGAGCAACTGGCTGCGCGCCGAGCGCTGGCACTGGATCAGCCTCTGCGGCTTCATGACCTGTGTTGGCTTCTACTTCATCGTTCGGTATGCCGGACTGTGGGCCGAGAACGACTCGACGACCTTCTCGAATGCGATCCAGGTGGTCGAGCGCACCGGCCGGCTCATACCCGCCGAGGGCACCATCTACCCGAACGGCTTCGCCTTCCAGTCCATCTCCGTCTTTCTCCTCGCGCTGACGGGCACCGATGTGGCTCGCCTGCAGCAGTTGGTCTACCCTCTCATCGCTGGCATTGTCGTGCCGCCCGCTTGGATCCTCTTCCGCGAGCTTCTCGGGAGCAGGCAGGGGGCAACGCTCAGCACACTGCTGCTGTTCACCCAGCCCGAGTTTCTCTTCGTGATCCTTCGCAGCTCCCACGAGAAATTCTCGCGCATGTTCACGCTTCTGTGCCTCTACTGCATCGCACGCAGCCTGCTCCGCTCCGAGCCGCCGTCAGCTACGGTCATCTACATTCCGCTCTTCTACCTCATCGCCTTTGCGCTTATCGCCACTAACAACCTCCTCGCGCACTCGTTTATCGCCGCCCTCGCCTGTGCGCTCGCACTCGGCTGGCTGCTCCAGCGGCGGCTCAGAGATCGCCTGATGCACGATCAGATGGCGCAGCAGCGCCTCAGCTATGCCGTTTTCACCAGCCTCTGCCTCGTCTACGTGGTCATGTTCTACGTCTACCCGCCGGCGCTGCACGATCTGCGGATTCTCTACGGCCTCGGCCAGCATGTTGCGGCGCTCCTGCTCGACTTCCAGACGGCCAACGGAGCGGAGACTACGAACGCCTACGCGCAGGTGGCTATCGGCTGGACAAGCCTCCCCACCTACTTTCTTGTCAGCATCGCGAACTGGATTATCCTCGCTGCATCGCTCGCGATCTGGACGCGGCTCGGTCTACGCTGGCTGGTCTTTCGTACCGAGTCGCCCGCGCCGGGTCTATGGCTGCTCTGGCTCCTCTACGCGGCCTTCCTGCTCCAAGGCGCGCTGTCTGTGGTTGCCGACGCCAGCGGCGTCCTCATCGGCAACCTCCAACATCGCCTCTTCCCATCATTCTCGCTCGTCGCCGTCGCCCTGGTCGGCTCCGTCCTCGCACAGCAGCAGGCCCGCTGGCGCACCGCCCACCTGCGCGCCGCCCTGTCCCTGTCGCTCTTCTGCATCGCCATACTCTCCGTGTTCAAGGCGACGAACGAGCCGCTGCTGAGCAACAAGTGGACTTTCTACCAGGCCGATGAGCTCACGGCCCTCGATTGGATCGAGGCGCACCACAGGCACAGCGAGATCTGGACCGAGTTTGACGAGCGGCTCGTGGTTGCCTACTACACAGCGCGCGGCTCCTCCCCGAACAACAACATGCTGGTCGTTGACCAGCTGAGACCTGCGACGCGGAGCATCCTGGTCAGCGACATCACCGCGCTACGCAGCCGGCAGCTAGGGAGGGTGCTCCCCGTTCCCCCTGATGCCCTGCGCGTGTACGACAACGGCAGCGCTCAGCTCTACCGGTTACGCCCGCAAACCCCGTTCCAGCCCTAGCGGAGAAACAACGCAGATGGCTAGCCATCGCGGAGGCACACGCATGGATCTCTCGCGCGAATCATCGAACTACACCATTTTCAGCGCCCTTGTGGCCGAGGCCGAGCGCCACCTGCAAGCGTCGCATTTCACGGCCGCAGCGGTCTACGCGCAGATCGCGTCCGCCTTCGCCATGCTCAACCACGCCGATATCTTCGTCAGCCCACGGCTCGAGCGAATCGCGCGCCACATTGGCTGCGCCCTGCTAGGTGCTGACAGCGAGACGCCGCCAGATCGCCCCAGGCGAGGGGCTCGCCCGATCATCCACGTCGCAACCCAGGTCTTCGGCATCGGCGGCCACACGCGCATGATCTGGCGCTGGCTCGAGCAGGATCGGGCGCATACGCATATCGTTGCGCTGACGCGCCAGGGACCTGAGCCGCTGCCTCGTCGCCTCCGCGCCGCCGCCGAGGCCAGCGGCGGCTCTCTGGTCCGTCTCGATGCGCGCCCCGGCAGCCTGATCGCGCGAGCGCGCGCCCTGCGCCGGCTCGCGCGTACGGGCGAGATCGTCGTGCTCCACATCAATCCCTACGATATCGTCCCGCTCATCGCCTTCGCCGACCGACGGAACCTCCCGCCGATCGCACTGCTCAACCACACAGATCACCTCTTCGGGCTCGGGGTGAGCACCGCCGACCTGTATGTCAACCAGCGCGAGTCGGGCGCGCAGCTCGCGCTCACGCGACGCGGGGTCGCCGACGAGCGCCTGGCGCTGCTGCCCATCGTGGTGCCCCAGCCAAGCCGAAGCATGCAGCGGAGCGAGGCCAAGCGGCGGCTCGGCTTGCCCCCGGACAGCCTGCTGCTCCTCTCGATCGCCCGCGCGGAGAAGTACGTCCCGCTCAGCGGCTCGCGGGCGTACCTCAACGACCTGGTGCTGCCCCATGCCGCTCTCCCTGTCCTCCACCGCTTCCCGCAGGCACACCTCTTTGTGGTCGGACCGCCGCACACGGGCGCCTGGGAGGCGGCGGCGGAGGCCACCGGCGGGCGAGTACGCGCCTTCGGCAGCCGCCCCGATACGGCCCTCTTCTACCAGGCGGCCGATGTCTACCTCGACTCCTTCCCCTTCACATCGATCACCTCGCTGCTCGAGGCCGGCAGCTACGGCACGCCGCTCGTCGGCTGTTTCCCCTATGGCGCAGGGGCGAGGGTCCTCTGTGCGGATACGCCCGCCCTGCGGCGGACGATGATCGGCGCCACCACGAGCGCCGAGTACCACGCTGCGATCGAGCGGCTCCTTGCTGACGCAGCGTACCGCGCCGAGATGGGCGCTCTCGCCGCCCAGGGCATCGCCAGAGACCACTCGGGGGCCGGCTGGCAGCGCTGGCTGTCGAAGACCTACAGCCGAGCGCTCGAGGTCCCAGCTCACGATGGGTCGCCTCCGTGCGACGAATATCGCCAGCCCTCTGAGCTGGATGCCCTGCTGCACGATCTCTACAGCGGCGACGGCGCGCTCGATGGGCTTACGGCCGCCAATGTGCAGCTGCTCCCGCCCGGCCTGCGGCTCCGCCTGTGGCTCGAGCTCGCTCAGCAGACTCATCGCCTGCGGCTACGCCTGCTCTTCCCGGAGTGGCTGGCCAGCCAGATCCTGCGGCTTGTGGCGCGCCCTGCGTAGCGCTGGCGTGCCTGCGCAGGCGAGCAGGCTGGCCGCTCAGTTGGGCGCCCTGATCCCGTCCTCAAGGCTCATGTAGCGGTGTATGGTCGGGTCCAAGCTACACGCGTAGGGCGAGCGCCAGGCATCGAGCGGATAGCACTCCTCCTCGATCACCAGATCGGTGAACAGCGCCTCGAGGCCGGGGGCCACATACTGCCTGAGCGCGCCAGGTGTCTCTGGGCTAACGAGCGTTCGGCCGAGCGGATCGGTGAAGAATGTTCCGGTATGGGGCGCGTCCTTGAACCCGAAGGGGCCAGAGAGCATCAGGAATCGGAACACACCCATCGAGTCCCCCGGCGCCGGCGCGGCGGTATCGCAGACCACATCGGCGCAGATGACGACGCCCTCCGGAGTGTTGATCACGAGGCTCCCCTTCAGGCCGAGGATAGTCCGGCTGAAATCCGGGCGCCAGGGCTCGTAGGGGTTGCCCTCCCGGCTAGCGACAGGGAGCTGCCGCACGCCCTTGCTGTCATCTGCGATCGCGCGCTCCGCCTGATCGGGGCACGCTGTCGGCCGCAGCGGCTCCTGGGTGGTGTTCACGATCGCCGGCCCGAAATCGGCCATGAGCCGCACATCGGCAAGGAGCTCGCCGCTCGCCTTATCTTTCACCGCGAGCTCCAAGGTGTGGAAGCGCTCACAGGCTCGCCCGAGACCGCCGGTGCCGAAGTGATGCGTGATCAGCCACTGGTGGCCGGAACGGTCATCCAGAACGTAGCTCTTGAAGCCCACGTGCGGCTCTTCCATGCCGTGCTGCGCAGCTGTGTATCCGTACGCCGGCGCCCGGCCCTCGGCGAAGAGGCCCGGGTCCGAGCCGTGCTCGTGACCGAAGTAACACCAGTAGACCGGGTCGATCTGGGGGTGCCAGGTTGGGTAGAGCTTGCCGTCGGGCCCGCTCGTGACATAGCGGTCGTGGACCCAGGATGGGCACGCGGCGTTTGCCTGGGGCACCTGGAGGCCCTCCGGGACGGCCGGCGCGGCGGACGGCTGCCCGTTCTCCTCGGCAAATAGCACCAGGTACGGCAGGCGATGCGCGTGCGAGTCCGAGAAGGTGTCGTAGACCGCCCCCAGGCGCAGCTCGCCGGCCGCGGCTGCGCGCCTGTAGGTCGGAACAGCCTGTCCGCTCACCACAATGCTCGGGCCCTGGCTCCAGCCGCTCAGCCACGCCGGCAGCGGCGTCCCGCCCCGCCAGACAACAGCCACCTGGGCCGGCCTGTTCAGCCTCAGGACAAGCCAGCCGTCCATCCCCATGATCGCGTTGACCCCATCGCCGGGCGTGTTCAGCACATCCCAGCCAGCGTACGGCCCGGGATCATCGATGGTCACCAGGCGCTCTGTGACATCGACGTCGAGCCCGGCCGCCATCTGGCGCGGCCGGTAACGGAGCAGGGCGTAGTCAGGCTGCGGGCCACCCACGCTGTAGCTGGCGAGCAAAGTGGGGCGCGCCACTGGCGCAGGGGCAGGTGAGGCTGCGGCCACCCGACTGATGACGGGGAGATAGGTGAGGTACCCCTCATCTGGCGAAACCTGCGCCGCGAGGCTGTGCGCGCCGTGGGGCGAGTGGCTGGATGCCAGATGCTCTGTCCGACTCCCGGAGAGATCGTTGATCGCGAGCGTTTCCCCGTGCCAGCGCCCCGGTATCGCTACGGGAGCAATCAGGCTCAGGGCCATCAGCACAAGAAGGCTCGTCAGGCGGGTCATGGGCAACACCTCACTACCGGCTCTCGGCGCATCACTGATGCTAGCGAGATGCAGTGGGCCGACGGCAGTGGCTGCTGCCCAGCTCCGGTCATTTCTGGCCGCTAGATCTCCTCGCCATAGGCGTGGCACATGAGGCGAAAGTGCATGGCGCACTGACAGAGTAGCAGATTTACGCCACGCTGAACATTACAGGGCTGTCTGAATTTCGGCGAGGTGCGCCGGTTCTCCGGCTGGCCCAAGATCCCCGGCACACCGGCCCGTCCGCCGCTCGGGCTGGGATCATCCCCGGACGGAAAAAACAAAGCCAGGACCGCATCTACATGAGTGACGATACCGTGATATGGAAGCGCGGTCGCTATGGCATTGCTTCGAGTTGGCTATCTCACCTACGGGCTGGATCGCAAGCCGACAGGTATCGGTCGCTACAGCGTCGAGCTGCTGCGGTCGATGCACAGGCAGAGTAGCGAGGTCGAGTTCGTGCTGCTGACAACCGAGGGCGAGGATCGCCACGGCCTCTGGCAGCAGTTCGAGCGCCACGCCCTCCCGGGGTGCTCGCGGCTGCCCGTGCTCCTGTCGCTCGGCAACCTGCTGCTCAGCGATGCGATCAGGCGCTACAGGCTTGATATAGTTCACGACCCTAACGGCATCGCGCCCTTCTTCGGGCCCGCCTACGGCGCATCGCGTATCGTCACGCTCCACGATGCCTTCGCATTTGTCACACCGCATACCCACAACCGGCTGGACAACTGGCGCTACCGCGTGCAGCTCCCGTACGCAGCCCGAGCCGCAACCGCCGTCGTCACCGTGAGTCAGTGCTCGAAGCGCGACCTGTCTCACTACCTGCACATCCCCGACGAGCACATCCACGTTATCGCCGAAGGGGTCGACACACGCTTCAGCCCAGTAGCCGACGACCACCGGCGCGAGGCGGTGCTGGCGAAGTACGGCATCAAGCCGCCGTACCTCTTGTACGTGGGCGGAATCAGTGCTCGCAAGAACATCGTCCGCCTGATCGAAGCGGCCGTCCTTGTGCGGCGCCGCCATCCCGAGATACGGCTGGTGCTCGCCGGAAGCAAACAGTGGCGCACCGCTTCAATCGACCGCGCTCTCGCTCGCGCCGACCTCGACGACACGGTGTACTGCACAGGGTATGTTGACGATGACGATCTGCCGTCGCTGTACAGCGGGGCGGAGGTGTTTGTCTTCCCCTCGCTCTACGAGGGCTTCGGGCTCCCGCCGCTCGAGGCCATGGCCTGCGGCACACCGGTGGTCACATCCAATCGCTCCTCGCTGCCCGAGGTGGTCGGTAGCGCGGCCCTGAGAGTCGACCCGCTCGATCCCCGAGCTATTGCTGACAGCATTATGCTCATCCTCGATCAGCCGCACCTCGCCAGCGAGCTGCGGCGGCAAGGTCTTGAGCGCGCTCGCCAGTTTAGCTGGGCGCAGGCCGGTGCGAGAATGCTCGAGCTGTATATGATGCTGGCTCCTGCGCCGTCGTACGCCTCCGTACCTCAGGACTGAGCTGTGAAGATCATCGACCGGCTACATTCAGAGGTCTCGACTGTACAAGAGCCGCCGTGGCACGACTTATCGCTTGTTCTGGCCGGCGCCGTCGTCCTTCTGGGGCTCTTTGGGCAAGAGTATCTGGCCCCGCCCCTCGGCCTGCTGCGCATCGCGCTCGGTGTTGTCTACGTGCTCTTTGTGCCGGGGTACTGCCTGGTTGCCGCCATCTTCGCCCCGGGCGCTCAACCGGATCGTGCCGAGCGGATCGCGCTCAGCATCGGGATGAGCGCCGCCATCATTCCGCTGCTCGCCCTGATGCTCAATCAGACAAGCTGGGGGATCAGGCCGTGGCCCATTCTCATCAGCCTCTTCGCGGTGACCGCTGCCGCCAGCGGCATTGCGATGGTGCGCCGTGCGCGCGCGGCTCGCGCGCCGAGTGTTCAGCTTGCCTCGACCAACCGCGGCGCGCGCACCGGCAGCGGGCCTCCGGCGCAGAATCGCCGGTGGCTCTGGGGTGTCAGCGCATTGATCCCGCTGCTCATGGTTGGCGGCGCGTTGCACAGCCTCTACCCTGCCCCGAGGCTCACCGAGTTCTACATCCTCGGCAGGGATGGGCTGGCTCAGGACTACCCACGCGCTGCCGCTGGCGGTGCGCTCGTCGATATCCAGGTCGGCCTCGTCAGCTACGAGGCCGACCGCACGACGTATCGAATTGAGACGTGGGCCCGAGATGCCTGGGCCGACGCACGCCCAATCTCACTCGCCACGTATGGCCCGCTCACGCTCGAGCCGGGCGAGCGTTTCGAGACACATCTGAGCTGGAGAATGCCGCAGGACCATAGCGACTCGCAGATCGAGCTGCTGCTCTTTGTTGAGGGCGACACGCAGCCATATCGGAGACTCCATCTCTGGATGGAGCGCGATCCGTAGGCCTGCGCGTGGGGTCGGGAAGGCGCTCCGCTCAGGCGGGGGCGTACTACAGTCGGGCGACTATGCGCGTTCAGCGGGCTCGCCGGCGCCGCCGTATGACGGTCGTGAGCATCGTGGCTCTGCTCGCCGCACACCCGCTGTGGCTCCCGCCGATCGGCGCCTTCTTGATCGTCTCCGAGCCGCCCGTGCCGTCGGACGCGGTAGCGCCCCTCGCGGGCGACAGCAGACGGGTGGCGGCCGCCGCGGCGCTTTGGCGCCAGGGGCTTGCGCCGCGGCTGGTGCTCTCGGACATGTGGGTGGATGCCACGGCGCCCCCCGGGCTCTACGCGCAGATGGTGCGCGAGCAGGCGGTCGGCCTCGGGGTTCCCGCCGAGGCCATCGTCACAGCCCCCGGGCGGCCCGCCAGCACCTACCGCGAGGCCCGCAACCTGCGGGCGCTCGCCGAGCGCGAGGGCTGGCGCTCGGTGACGGTGGTGACGAGCGCGTTCCACACCCGCCGCAGCCGGCTGATCTTGGACGAAGCGTTCGCTGGATCATCGGTTGCGGTGCGAGTCACACCGGTCGCCGGCGACCCGTACGCCGCCGGCACGTGGTGGCGCAGCGCCCGCGGCTGGCAGGCGACGCTCAGCGAGTACGCGAAGCTGCTGCTCTACGCAGCCGGCTATCATCGGATCTGCGGCCGCTGACGAACAGCGGCGCAGCTCGCGAGAACACGGCCCATGATTTCATTGACACTCGCTAACGAGGGGCATATACTAGGCACGGTAGTCCCGTGTGCGCGAACTAGCCTCGCCGTGCGAGTAGCCGGGAGGTCCCATGGTCACGACTGTCACCACCGCCACATCTGCGGTGCTGAGCGCCGCCTCGGCGGCATCGCTCACGCTGCTCGTCGTCCTGCTCCTGATCGCGCTGCTGATCAACAAGGAGATCTTCAGCATCCTGCCGGGAGGGCTGGCGAAGCGCCTCAGCCGCGCGCTCAACGTCACGGTCATCCCGCTCGCGATCGTCTTCGCAATCACCTTGGTCATCCAAGTGGTAGACGCCCTGCGCTAGCCGTTGCGCGGGTGCTGCCATGGTAGGCGCCCGCCTGACAGCGCTGCGCCACGCCCTCGTCGTCCACGCGCCCCCCTGGCCGTGGGTCTGCCTCACGCTCATCGCTGTCGCTGAGCTCCTCTCCTCGGGCCCGTCCCCGCGGGCCGGCGTGCTGCTGCACGGCGCCCTGCTCGCGGCCCTAATCGCCGGCAGCTGCCTCCTCCACGGCGAGCCGAACCGCACCCTCGCGCTCACGCTGGCGCTCGCGCCGCTCATCCGGCTCCTCTCCTTCTCGATGCCGCTCTCGCGCCTGCCGCAGATCGTGTGGTACCCCATCATCGGCGCGCCGCTGGTTCTGGCCGCGGGCATCGTCCTCGGTCAGACGCGCCTGCCGCGCGCCGCGGTCGGGCTGCGGCTGGGCTCCCTGCCCGTTCAGCTTGCGGTGGCCAGCTGCGGCTTCAGCCTGGGGGCGGTCGAGTTCGCCATCCTCCGCCCGGCGCCCCTCGTGGAGTCCTTCACCCTCGCAGCGCTGATCCTCCCGGCCATCGGCCTGCTCCTGTTCACCGGGTTCGTCGAGGAGCTGATCTTCCGCGGGCTGCTGCAGGCGGCCGCCACACGCGCCATGGGCTACGCCGGGCTCTACTTCGTTGCGCTGCTGTTCGCCGCCCTGCATATCGGCTACCTGTCGGTCTTGGATGCCGTGTTCGTCTTCGCAGTCGGCCTGCTGTTCGCGTACATTGTGCTGCGCAGCGGCTCGATCCTCGGCGTGACCCTCGCCCACGGCCTGACGAACATCATGCTGTTCCTGGTCCTGCCGCACCTCGCCGCGAACCCGGACCACCCGCTCGCGCCGGTCGCCTCCGCTGCGGCGTGGCTCGGCGCAGCGGCGCTCGTCGCTGCCCTCGCGGCGATGAGCCGCACACCGCCCCGCGCGGGCGCGCGGCACACCCCCTAGGCGCATGCCACAACTCGCCGCTCTTGTGCTACACTGCTACGTCGTCAGAAACCGTCGCTGGAACACACAGCCCGCGCTGCCCGACAGCAGACCAGCGGGGCCGGCGCCGCCGTGCCGACCGGGCCGTTCACGAACGGCGCACGCGTGCGCCGCCCAGGTCTTGTAGCATTCCCTAGAAATAGTATGACCGACAACAAAGTCATCTACTCCATGATCCGGGTCGGCAAGGTCGTGCCGCCCAACCGCCAGGTCCTGAAGGACATCTCGCTGTCCTACTTCTACGGGGCTAAGATCGGCGTGATCGGCCTCAACGGCGCCGGGAAGAGCACCCTGCTGCGCATCATGGCCGGCGTGGACACCGACTACCTCGGCGAGACGGTGCTCGCGCCCGGCTACACGGTCGGCTACCTCGAGCAGGAGCCGCAGCTGGACGAGAGCAAGACCGTGCGCGAGATCGTCGAGCAGGGCGTGCAGCACATCGTCGACCTGCTGCGGCGCTACGACGAGGTCAACGAGCGCTTCTCCGACCCCGACGCGGACATGGACGCTCTGATCGCCGAGCAGGGCGAGATCCAGGAGCAGCTCGACCACCTCAACGCCTGGGACCTGGACAGCCGGCTGGAGCTGGCGATGGACGCGCTGCGCTGCCCGCCGCCCGACACGCCGGTCCGGGTGCTCTCGGGCGGCGAGCGGCGCCGCGTGGCGCTGTGCCGCCTGCTGCTGAGCGAGCCGGACATCCTGCTGCTGGACGAGCCCACCAACCACCTGGACGCCGAGTCGGTGGCTTGGCTGGAGCGCCACCTGCAGCAGTACAAGGGCACGGTGATCTTCGTCACCCACGACCGGAGCTTCCTCAACAATGTGGCCGGCTGGATCCTGGAGCTCGAGCGCGGGCACGGCATCCCGTGGCGCGGCAACTACTCCTCCTGGCTGGAGCAGAAGCAGCAGCGGCTGGCCGAGACCGAGCGGGCCGAGACGCAGCGCCAGAAGGCGCTCAAGCGCGAGCTGGAGTGGATCAGCATGTCGCCGCGCGGCCGCCACGCCAAGAGCAAGGCGCGCATCGCCGCCTACGAGCAGCTGCTGGAGCAGAGCCAGGACCGCGCCGAGCGCGAGGCCGAGATCTTCATCCCGCCCGGGCCGCGCCTCGGCGACGTCGTCGTGCGCGCCGTCGGCGTGGCCAAGGGCTACGGCGACCGCCTGCTGTACGAGGACCTGAACTTCGACCTGCCGCCGGGCGGGATCGTCGGGGTCATCGGGCCGAACGGCGCCGGCAAGACCACGCTGTTCCGCATGATCATCGGCGAGGAGAAGCCGGACGCCGGCGAGCTGATCGTCGGCTCGACCGTCCGGCTCGGCTACGTCGACCAGAGCCGCACGCTCGACCCGAACAAGACGGTGTGGGAGGAGATCTCGGGCGGCGACGAGGAGATCCGCCTCGGCAACCGCACGGTGAACTCGCGCGCCTACGTCGCGCGCTTCAACTTCACCGGGAGCGACCAGCAGAAGAAGGTCGGCTCGCTCTCCGGCGGCGAGCGCAACCGCGTCCACCTGGCGAAGATGCTGCGCAGCGGCGCGAACGTGCTCCTGCTCGACGAGCCGACCAACGACCTGGACGTCCACACGCTGCGGGCGCTCGAGGAGGCGCTGCAGAACTTCGCCGGCTGCGCGGTGATTATCTCGCACGACCGCTGGTTCCTGGACCGGGTGGCGACGCACATCCTGGCGTTCGAGGGGGACAGCCGGGCGGTGTGGTTCCCCGGCACCTACAGCGAGTACGAGGAGGACCGCCGGGCCCGCCTGGGCGCGGCCGCCCTGCAGCCGCGGCGCATCACCTACCGCCCGCTGCGCCGCGCGTAGCCTCACGGGCGGCGCAGTCCAACGCAGGGGCGATCCCGCCCAAGCTGAAGCCGAGGCCGGCGTCCGGCTGGATGACCGCGGGCTGGAGGCCGGCCATATCGCTTCAGCGCCCAAGAGCGGCCTCAGGAGCCGCCGCCGATCAGCGCGTAGGTCTGCGCGTCGAAGAGCACCTCGAGGCGCGCGGAGGAGGTGACGCTCTCGAAGGCGGCGAGCAGGGCGGGGCGCTCGCCGGCCACAACGGGCAGCAGCGGCAGGGAGCGCACGCGCCGCTCGGCCTGCCAGAAGGCGCGGCCGGCCGGGGTGACGAGCGCGAGCACGTGCAGCGTGCCGTTGCGCGGGGTGCGGCAGCGCTCGCAGGAGGCGTTCACCCCGCTCAGCCCGTGGGTCGCGCCGAAGTCGCCGGGCACCTGCAGCCGGACCTGGACGCCGCGCCCGCACTCCGGGCAGGTCGCCCCGCGCTCGCTGAGGGTCCGGCTGAAGAACGCGTGGCTCCACGCGGCGTGGCGCGCGAACGCGCGCCGGAAGCCGCGCACGCCATCCAGCACGCCGCCCGCCCCGACGTGCAGCACCGTGAACAGGCGCGGGTCATCGCAGCAGTGCGGGCAGCGCAGCGCGAACTCGCCCGCCGCCAGGCGCCCCAGCAGCCGGTGCTCGCCGCACCCCGGGCACCACAGCTTCGTCTCCTCCCAGACGCCGGGCTCGGCGCCGGCAAGGCCGTAGGCGCGCGCCTCGTCGCGCAGGTGGGTGCTGAGGAGGCGCCGCAGCGCCAGCTTGCCGCGCTGCACGCGCATCGCCACGGCGCCCTCGCTGAGCTGCATGCGCTCGGCGATCTCGGCGTGGGGCGTCTCGGCGACGAAGCGCTGCACCAGCACGTCGCGGGTGTCCGCCGGGAGCAGCCCGAGCGCCCGGTCGAGCAGGTCGGCGAGCTCGCCGCGCTCCAGCTCCACCTCCATGTCGAAGTCGCCGGCGATCTCGAGCGGCGAGCCCGAGAGGGCCGCGGGGTCGGCCAGGCGCGAGCGCTCGCGGCCGACACGCCGGCGCCAGCGCAGGCAGACGTTGCGCGCGATGCCGGTGAGCCACCCGGCGACGGCCTCGGGGTTGCGCAGGCCATCGGCGTGGCGCCAGGCCTCGATCAGCGTCTCCTGCGCCAGGTCCTCGGCGGCATCCTCGCTGCCGGTGAGCCGGGCGCAGACGCGCACGATCCGGGCGCGGTGCGCCGCGAAGGTCTCCTCGATCGGGAACGGCTCCGCAGTTGGAAGGGTCATGGCTCGGTGCCTCTGCGCGCGGCCGGGCGCCGCGCCTGAACACATGCTGCCGCTGTCTCTACGAGCATGTCGCCGGGACTCGAAGAAAAGTCACGCATATTGTACGATACCCGCGATCTCGGGCGGCCAGTGGCACTCCGCGCCTCCCTGCGAGCGGGCGCGGCCGACGCGGTGACCTCGTCCCCGCGCCGCCTGGAGGGGTTTGAGGGAGCCTTGCCTCCCCCGGCCTTTCTCCCGTCGCTCTGCGGCGCGGTGGGATCGGGCGGCAAAGCTGCTCCTGCCGCTCTGCGGCGCGGTGAGATAGGAAGAAGCTTCGCCTCTCCCATCCTTATCTTCTCTTCCGCCGCTCTGTGGCGCGGTGGGGTCTGGGGACGCTTCGCCTTTCGCCTCCCCAGAACCTCTTTTTTCCGTCGCTCTGCGGCTGCTTCGCAGCCGCAGAGCGACGGAAAAAGTGTCCGTGGAGGGCCATAGGCCCTCCACACCTCCCGTCAGCGCGTCGGCGGCAAGGCCAGGCGAAGCCATACAGAAAGGCAGGGCGTATGCCCGAGGCGGTCATCACCGACGCAGGACAGGTCAGCCCTGCCTGGCTCGAGGCGGCGCTGCGGCGCGCCGGGGCGCTCGACACAGGCGGCGTGGAGGCGGTCGAGGCGCAGGGCGAGCGGGCGACCTGGTCGCACAACGCCCGCGTCGGCGTCCGCTACCGCCCCGGCTCGAGCGGCGCCCTGCCCGAGGCGCTGTTCCTGAAGATGTGCCGCGGCGACGAGTTCGGCCCGTCCGAGGTCCACTACTACACGCGCGACTACGCCGGGCTGGCGGATGGGCCGCTGGTGCGCTGCTACGACGCGCGCTACGCCGAGCGGCCGCGCGCCTACCACCTGCTGCTCGACGACCTCTCGGCGACGCACGCCAACATGTGGGAGCGCCCGGTGACCCCGCCGCTGGTCCAGGCCCTCGCCGAGGGGCTGGCCGCGCTGCACGCCCACCGCTGGACGCCGAGCCGGCTGGCGGAGATCGGCGCGGCCCCGGCCGGCCCGAAGGACATCGAGCGCTACCTGGCGCACATCCGGCGCGGGCTGGCGCCGCTCCTCGCGGTCGGCGGCGACGACGTGGCGCCGGAGTGGCGCCAGCTCCTGCCCGAGATCTTCGCGCACCACCCGCGGCTGATGCTGGCGCGCTGCCGGGACCCGCGTGGCATCTGCCTGGTCCACGGCGATGTGAACCCCGGCAACATCCTGGCGCCGCGCGCCGGCGTGGGGCCGGTGTACATCGTCGACCGGCAGCCGTTCGGCTGGTCGCTGACGGCCTGGCTGGGCGTCTCGGACATCGCCTACCTGCTCTGCAGCTTCTGGGAGCCCGACGTTCGGCGTGAGATCGAGCTGCCGCTGCTGCGACACTACCATGAGGAGCTGGTGCGGCGGGGCGTGCGCGACTACAGCTGGGAGCAGCTCTGGCATGACTACCGGCTGGCCGCGGTGCAGGCGGTGTACGTGGCGGTCGAGTGGTGCGTGCTGGAGGAGGACCGCGAGCGCATACGCTGGCTGTGGTCGGCCGAGCTGCGGCGGGCGTTCGCGGCGTTCGAGGACCTGCGCTGCCGGGAGCTGTGGGCGGGCTCCAGCTCCTAGCGCAGGGCCGCAGCTCCGCAGCGCGGGGTGGGGTCCGGGGAGGACCAGGCCCTCCGAACCTCCCGGCGAAAAGCAGCCCTGCAGGGCAGCCGCGAAAGCTGTAACCTCAGAAGGAGTTCAGGTGTCCGAGGATATTCGCTTCATATCGGCCGGGACGCTCACGCTCGAGGCGCTGGCCGAGCTGTTCACGCGGTCGTTCGAGCAGTACTTCTACCCGGGGGCGGTGACGGCGGCGGACCTCGCGCGCCGGGTGCGGGTCGAGCAGATCGACCTGTGGCGCTCGCCGGTGCTCGTGGTGGACGGCGAGCCGGCTGGCCTGGCGCTGCTCGGCCTGCGCGGGACGCGGGCGTGGTGCGGCGGCTTCGGCGTGGTGCTGGCGCGCCGCGGCCGCGGTCTGTCGCACCGGCTCACAGGCGCGCTGATCGAGTATGCGCGGGCGGCCGGCGCCGAGCAGCTCTCGCTCGAGGTGCTGACCCGCAACGAGCGGGCGATCCGCGCCTACAGCCGCGCCGGCTTCCGCACCGTCCGCGACCTGCGCATCCTCGAGTGGCGCCGCCCGGCCGATGCGCCCCCGCCCGACGCGCCCCCGGCTGTGGAGGCCGCGCCCGAGGTGCTGCTGCGCAGCTTCGGCCGGCTGCACCCGGTCCGGCCAGCCTGGCAGCGCGATCTGGCGTCGCTCCTGGTGCGCGACTCGCTGTCGGGCCTCGCGCTCGGGCCGGCGCACGCGCCGAGGGCCTACGCGCTGCTGCAGGCAGGCGCCGATGGCTCGGCGCGGCTGATGGATCTGGGCGCCGAGAGCGCCGGCGATGCACAGGAGCTTCTCGCGGCGCTGCAGGCGCGCTACACGAGCCTCATCAGCGTCAACGAGCCGACCGACGCTCCCGCTACCCCGGCCTTCGACGCCGCCGGGTTCGCCGAGGCGGACCGCCAGCACGAGATGGTTATTTATGTCAATTGACCGTAGTAGACGAGCGTATCGTACAGGAAGGTCACGCTGCCGTCCTGCTGGTGCGCGGCGAACAGCTCCCTGAGCGCGGCCTGCGTCTCCTCATAGCGCGGGTGGGACGGCTCGGGCATGTACGAGGAGGAGGCGTTGCGCCCGAGGAACCCCTCCAGGTCGAACACCTGCCGGTTCTCGAAGACCGCCTGACGGCAGCCCGCCGGCCCGAAGAACGACGTGACATCGCGCTGCGCGGGGTAGTTCTCGGCGACCGCCGCGTAGTCGGTGCCGTACTCGTGCAGCAGGCGCTCGTAGGCCTCCAGAAACGGCGTGCCGCTGGTGCGGCGCTGGTTCCAGACCAGCACCACCCACCCGCCCGGCCGGAGGATGCGCGCGAACTCGGCCCGCGCCCTGTCCTGGTCGAACCAGTGGAACGCCTGCCCGGCCGTCACGAAGTCCACGCTCGCATCCTCCAGCGTGGTCGCCTCCGCCGCCGCCGCGACGCTGACGAAGCCCGGCTCCGCAGCCAGAAGCCGCTCGGCCGCGGCCCGCATCTCAGCGTTCGGCTCGACACCGTACACCCGTCCGGCGACGCGCAGCAGCAGCGCGGTGAGAATGCCGGTGCCCGAGCCGACGTCGGCGACGACCGACGCCGCCGAGAGGCCGCACTCCTTCTTCAGCAGCTCGAGCAGCTCGGGCGGGTAGCCGGGGCGGTACTTGATATAGCTCTCGACCCGGCTGGAGAAGCGGGTGGTTGGGCTTGTCACGCTCACCTCCCCTTATGTCACGCTGGCGCGCGTCGCCGGGTAGCGCAGGTGGCGCTCCTCCACGACCACGCGCCGGATGCGGTCCACGCCGTCCCACACCTCTGCGAAGGAGGTCGTCAGCGGGCTGAGCCCGAGGCGCAGGTTGTCCGGCTCCCGGAAGTCCGGCAGCACGCCCATCTCGGCGATCAGCGCCTGGTTGATCTGGTAGCCGAGCGGGTGGCGCACGCTCACGTGCGAGCCGCGCCGATCCGGGTCGCGCGGGGAGCCGAGCGTGAAGCCGAGCGGCGCGAGCGCGGCGTCGAACAGCTCGATGAGGTAGGACGTGAGCCGGACCGACTTGGCGCGGATCGCGGCGATGCCGACCTCGTTGAGCATGTCGAGCGACGGCTCGATCGCCAGCAGCGAGAGCATCGGCGGCGTGCCGGCCAGGAAGCGCGCCAGCCCCGCCGCCGGGGTGTACTCCAGGTCGAAGGCGAAGGGCGCGCGCTGGCCGAACCAGCCCCAGATCGGCGAGCGCAGCTCCTCCTGCAGCTCGCGGCTCACGTACAGGAAGGCCGGCGCGCCCGGCCCGCCGTTCAGGTACTTGTAGGTGCAGCCGACCGCCATGTCCGCGCCCCAGGCGTCCAGCTCGACCGGCACCGCGCCCGCCGAGTGGCACAGGTCCCAGATCACCAGCGCGCCGGCCTCGTGGGCCCGCCTGGTGATCGCCGCGGCGTCGTAGACGAACCCGCTCTTGAAGGTGACGTGCGACAGCGCGACCAGCGCGGTGCGCTCATCGATCATGTCCATCAGCCGGGCCTCGTCCACGGTCAGATCGCCGTCCTCCGAGCCGACGAGCACGAGCTCGTGGTGGCCGCCGAGCAGGTCGATGCACCCCTGCAGGATGTACAGGTCAGAGGGGAAGTTGAGCGCGTCGCTGACGATGCGCGTGCGGCCGGGTCGGGCGCGCAGCGCGGCGACCGCCAGCTTGAACAGGTTGACCGAGGTCGAGTCGCAGGCCAGCACCTGGCCGGGCGCCGCCCCGATGAGCGGCGCGATCTTATCGCCGATGCGGGCGGGCGCCTCGTACCAGCCGCGCCCCCAGCCGCGGATCAGCCCGGCGCCCCACTCCTCCTCGACGGCATCGCGCAGGCGCTCGACGGTGCGGCGGGGCAGCCGGCCGAGCGAGTTGCCGTCCAGGTACACCAGGTTCGGATCGGAGATGACGAACGCCTCGCGCAGCGCGGCCAGCTCGTCCGCCGCGTCTAGCTGCAGCGCCTCCTCACGCGCTGGCATCTGCATCGGTAGCCCTTTCTATACTACATCCAGCTCATCCGAGGGCCTGCCGCCCGGTGTGCGGGCGTGAACAGCGAGGCAGACGGCTTCGCTGCCAGCCCTGGGAGCCACAGATCCATCTGACAGGCGCATTGTAGCACAGGCGCTTGTGGCACCCTCGGCGGCCCGCTCTACCACTCCTCGCCGCTCTCTGATATACTAGGCGCGGCGGCGCCGGTCCACAGCCGCCCACGTCTGCTATGCCACCACGCTCGTGCAGCGCCCGCAGCCACCCCGTAACGGCAGGCCTCCCGGTTGTATTGATCTTTATTGAAGGGTGTACGGGGCAGCGCGCTGCGCCGGGATGCGTGTGGGAAGCAAGCCGCCCCAGAAACCCTTCTCTCCGCCGCCCTGCGGCGCGGTTGGGCTTCAGCGCAGGCCGGGCAATCGGGAAGGCTTGGCTTCCGCAGAAACAATCGGAGTTCATCGGAAGGTTGCAGACGCTATGACCACGCTCCACACGCTCCGCCGCCGGGCGGCGACGATCGCGGCCCTGGCGCTCCTGGCGCTCACCGCCGCCGCATGTGGGTCCGGCGGGCGGGCCGCAGGCGCCGCGGAGCCAGCCGCCGAGCGCTTCACGCTCCGCGGGACGATCGAGCAGCTCGCCCCGGAGGCGCTCGTCATCCAGGGCATCACCGTGGTCGTCGACGCGCAGACGGCCGTCGAGGGCGCGCCGGAGCCCGGCTCGCCGGCGACGGTGAGCGGCGTGCTGAGCGATGACGGCCTGCTTCTGGCGCGAAGAGTGACTGTCGCGGCCGCGGCGTCCGCCCCGACCAGCGAGCCGACAGCTGCGCCGACCGCCGCACCGACGAGCGAGCCCACGGCCGCGCCGACGAGCGAGCCCACGGCCGCGCCGACGAGCGAGCCCACGGCCGCGCCGACCGTCGCGCAACCTGCCCCACCAGCCGCGCGGCCCCCCGCTCCACCTGCCAAGCCAACACCGGAGCCTCTGGCCGCGAGCGAGCCATTTGCGGCGCTCGGCACCCTGATCGGCACGGGCGTCGCCGATGGGCGGGTGAGCCCGCAGGCAGGCTCGTTCCTGCTCAAGAAGTACGAGGAGGCGCAGCGCGCCATCGCCGACGGGGACGAGAAGCGGCTGCGCGACCGCCTGCGCGATATGCTACAGTTCACGCGCAAGGAGCAGCGCGAGGGCCGCATCGAGCAGAGCCTGGGCGACCAGCTGATCGGCACCATCACCGCCGTCGGCGACAGCTACGGGATATCGGTGCCGGGCGGGCCCGAGGAGCGCGGCCGCGGCAAGGGCGACGATGACTGAGCAGCACGCACGACACGGAGCAGACCATCGATGTTGACCCCGTCGACAGTGCTCGGGGCGCGGCTCGGCGACTACGAGATTCAAGATGTGCTCGGCAGCGGCGGGATGGCGACCGTCTACCGCGGGTTCGACCACACCCTCCAGCGGCCGGTGGCGATCAAGGTGCTCTCGGAGGCGGCCGCCGCGCAGCCGGGCCTCGTCGAGCGCTTCCGCCAGGAGGCGCGCCTGATCGCGCGCCTGCGCCACCCGCACATCGTGCAGGTGTACGCCTTCGGGCAGGTGGACCAGGTGGTCTACATGGTGCAGGAGCTGCTGCCCGGCCCGACGCTGGCGACGCGCCTGCAGGAGCTGGCCGCGCAGGGCCAGCCGATGCCGCGGCAGGAGATCCTCGCGGTGATCGGGCAGCTCGCGGCGGCCCTCGACGCGGCGCACGCGGCCGGGATCATCCACCGCGACGTGAAGCCGAGCAACGCGCTCTGGAACGCCGCCGGCGAGCTGGCGCTGACCGACTTCGGCATCGCCAAGAGCGGCGCCGCGGACGGGATGCAGACCCAGACCGGGGTGGTGTTCGGCACGCCCGTGTACGTCTCGCCCGAGCAGGCGCGCGGCGAGCCGCTGACGCCCGCCAGCGACATCTACGCGCTCGGCGTCGTGCTCTACGAGCTGATCGCTGGCCGCCCGCCGTTCGACGGGCCGGTGCCGCTGGACGTGGTGCTCAAGCATCTGCAGGAGCCCCCGCCGCCCCTGGCGCCGCTGCGGCCCGACGTGCCCCCGGAGGTCGAGGCGGTGGTGCGGCGCGCGCTGGCGAAGAGCCCGGCCGAGCGCTTTGCGACCGCCGGCGAGCTGGCGCGGGCGCTGGAGGCGGCCTGGCCCGAGCGCCAGCCGCAGAACGGCGCCCAGCCGGATGTCCACAGCCTGCCGACGACCGTCTGGCAGGCGTCCCGCCCGTCCGGCGCAGCGCAGGGCGAAGCTGCCGCCGGGGCAGGCACCCAGCCTGTGCCGGCCTCCGCCCAGCCGCAGCCGGCAGCACCGGCGCCGCCGGCGAGCTCACCTGGGGAGCGCTCGAAGCTGCTCCCGCTGCTGGCAGCACTGCTCGTGCTGCTGCTCCTGGGCGGCGCGGCGCTGGCCCTGTCGAACGACGCCGGCCGCGGTCAGGCCGCAGATACGGTAGACGCCGCAGTGTCCGGCGGGCCGTTCGAGCGCCTGCGCGAGCTGCTCGCCGACGCCCCGGCGCTCCTCGCGCGCATCGAGGGCGCCGAGCGCGCGCTGGCCGCCGGGGACCGCGACGCGGCCGCGGCGGAGCTCACCGCGCTGCAGCGCCAGATCCTGGCCGCGCGGCAGGCCGGGGCGATCTCGGCCGAGACGATGCGCGCGGCGCTGTCCGGCGTGACCGCCGCCGCGGCCCAACATGGCATCCCCCTTGCGCTCGAGGTGAGCCCGTGAGGACGATCGGCGCATGATCCACACACTGCGCTCCCGCGCCGGCACACGCCTGCGCGAGCTCGAGCTTCTGATCACCGCCAGCCTGCTGCTGATCGTCGGGCTGGGGACGCTGATCGCCCGGGACGGCGGGCTGGTCCGCTGGGCCGACCTGGCGATCGTCGTCGCCTTCACCGGGCTGTTCGTCGCCACCAGCTTCGCGCTGGCGCTGCGGGGCTGGGGCGAGGACCAGCTGCTGCTGCCGATCGCCGCGCTGCTGTCCGGGCTGGGCATGGTGCTGGCGCGGCGCCTCGAGCCCGACCTGCTGGCGCGCTACGGCAGCCTGTACGGCAGCATCGCCCTCAAGCAGGTGATCTGGGTGCTCTCCGGCGCCGTCCTCCTGGCGCTGATCAGCTTCGTGCCCTGGCGGATGCGCTGGCTGCGGCACTACCGCTACACGTGGCTGGCGTGCGGGCTGCTGCTGGTCGCCATCACGGCGGTCTTCGGCGTCGAGCGCAACGGCGCCCGCCTGTGGCTGGACCTCGGCCTGTTCCAGCTGCAGCCGGTCGAGCCGCTCAAGATCCTGCTCGTCGTCTACCTCGCCACGTACCTCGACGACCGGCGCAACCTGATCGGCAGCTCCGCGTACCGCCTGGGCGGGATGCGCCTGCCGCCGCTGCCCTACCTGCTGCCGCTCCTGATCATGTGGGGCCTGACCGCCGGGCTGATCGTCGTGCAGAAGGACCTCGGCGCGGCGCTGCTGTTCTTCGCGGTCTTCCTCGCCATGCTGTACCTCGTCACCGGCCAGGCCAGCTACGTGGCCGCCGGGCTGCTGGCGTTTGGCGCGGGCGCGTGGGCGCTGTACGGCATCTTCGGCCACGTGCAGCCGCGCGTCGACGCGTGGCGCGACCCGTGGGCCGACCCGTTCGGCGCCGGCTACCAGATGGTCCAGGCGCTGTACGCGCTGGCGAACGGCGGCGTGGCCGGCGCCGGGCTGGGCTTCGGCGACCCGACGAGCGTGCCGGAGAGCCACACCGACTTCGTCTTCGCCGCGATCGGCGAGGAGCTCGGGCTGGTCGGCGGCGTGGGGCTGCTGCTGTGCTACGCGCTGTTCGCGCTGGAGGGGTACCGCATCGCGCTGCGCTCCCGCGACGGCTTCCAGCAGCTGCTGGCGGCCGGGCTGACGACCGCGATCGTCGCGCAGGCGCTGATCATCACCGCCGGCACGACCAACCTGATCCCGCTCACGGGCATCACGCTGCCGTTCGTGAGCTACGGCGGCTCGTCCACGCTGGTGAACTTCATGATGCTCGGGATCCTGCTGCGGATCTCGGCGGCGAACAAGCCGCCCGCGGTGCTGTAAAACAATGGATCGTCTGCGCCAAATTGTCGCCTGGCTGGGGCTCTTCCTCGGCCTTGCGATCCTCGCCCTCGGCCTGCTGGCGCCGGACGCGATGCAGTGGCGCCTGCACCTGCTGACCGGCCTCTGGCTGCTCTCGCTGCTGCCGCGCGCCCACGTGAGCCGGCGCCTGCCGCCGCCCGCCCGCGGGGTCGCCCGGCTGACGCTGGTCGTCGTGCTGGCCCTCGGCGCCGTGGGGCTGCAGCTGCTCCGCGAGCAGGTCGTGTGGGCCGATGCGACGCGCGAGCGCGTGGCGCTGCTTCGCCAGCCTGCGGCCGCCGCGCCCGACGCCGCCACGGCAGTTCGGCCCGCCGACCGCACCTCGCTCGGCAGCGGGCGGGTGTGGCCGGTGGAGGCCGGCACGGCCACCCGCGGCGCCATCCGCGACCGCAACGGCGTCCTGCTGGCCGAGACGCGCGACGGCCGGAGGGTCTACCCGCTCGCCGACCTGGGGCACATCGTCGGCTTCCAGAGCCGCCTGTACGGCAACACCGGCGTCGAGGCGACCTTCGACGACGAGCTCTCCGGCGCGAGCACGCTCTCGCCCACCGCCCTGCTCGAGGCGCGGCTGCTCGGCACCCCCTTCGACCCCAGGCCGGCCGACGTGCGCCTCACGATCGACGTCGAGCTGCAGAAGGCCGCCCAGGCCGCGCTCGGCGAGCAGCCCGGCGCCGTCGTGCTGCTCGACCCGCGCAGCGGCGAGATCCTGGCGCTGGCGACCTACCCGCGCTTCGACCCGAACCAGCTCGTGCTCCCCGAGCGCGCCAGCGAGGCGGACGTCGCGCAGGTGCAGGCCGCCTGGCAGGCGCTCGTCGAGCGGCAGGACAGCCCGCTGCTGAACCGCGCGACGCAGGGGCGCTACCCGCCCGGCTCGGTGATCAAGACCTTCACCGCGGCGGCGGCGCTGGACAGCGGCGTGCTGAGCGGCCCGGAGGCGCAGGTCACCTGCCCGAACCGCCTCGAGACCGAGGCCGGCGCGCCGCCGGTGGTCAACGCCGTCGAGAACCTCGCCCGCCGCACCGGCGACCCGTCCGACCTGCGGCGGGTGTACGCCTGGTCCTGCAACACCGCCTTCGCGCAGATCGGCCTGGCGCTCGGCCCCGAGCGCTTCATTGAGTACGCCCGGCGCTTCGGCCTGGGCTTCGCCGACGCGCCCAGCGAGCCGCCGCTGCGCGACATCGCCGCCGACGCCGGGACGATCGCCGGGAGCGCCGAGTTCTTGCAGCGGCCCGCGGCGCTGGCCGACACCGCCTTCGGCCAGGGGCAGGCGCTGGTCACGCCGCTCGACATGGCGCTCATGGCGGCGGCGGTGGCGAACAACGGCGCGCTGATGCGCCCCTATCTGGTGCAGGAGGTGCGCGCCGGCGATGAGGTGCGCTACCAGGCGCGGCCCGAGGTGCTGCGCCAGGTGATCACGTCGCAGGCGGCCCTGCAGATGCGCGCCGTGATGCAGACCTCGGTCGAGGTGGGCTACGCCGCCCCGGTGGCCCTGCCGGGGGTGACGATCGGCGCGAAGACCGGCACCGCCGAGGCGCCGCCCGGCGCGCCCCACGCCTGGTTCGTCGCGATCGCCCCCGTCGAGCAGCCGCGCTTCGCGGTCGCGGTGATCGTCGAGCGCGGCGGGGAGGGCAGCCGCACCGCGCTGCCGGTGGCGCGCCAGGTGCTGGCCGCCGCGCTGGGGGTGCAGCCGTGAGTACGCCGAAGGACCGCCGGCAGGCGACCGCTGACCGGCAGCTGCTCGCACGAAGGTGGCGCCTGCGATGGGCGGCCGCCGTCGCCGGCCTCTGCGCGTCGGTCGCGCTGTCCGGGTGCTCGGCCCTCTCGGGGCTGGGGATCGGGCCGACGCCCACGCCCGTGCCGCCGCTCTACCGCTACGACACGGCCATCGCCACTGCCGAGGCCGGCGCCGACCGGGAGGCGCAGGCGGCGGCCTACTACGCGCGCGCCGGGGCGCACTTCGAGCAGGGCGATTACGCGGCGGCGATCGAGGACTACGGGCGGGCGATCGAGCTCGACCCGGCGAACGCCCGCGCGCACAACGACCGCGCGCTGGCCCACCAGGCGCTGGGGCAGTTCGAGCAGGCGCTCGCGGACTTCGACGCGGCCACGCGCATCGACCCGGCCTACACGCGGGCCTATAAGAACCGCGTGGCGCTGCTGGAGGTCACCGGCGGCGACCCGGAGCGCCTCGCCGCCGACTACGGGCGCCTGGCCGAGCTGGAGCCCGCCGCAGCCGCCGCTCACCGCTACCGGCAGGGCGTGGTGCTGCACGGGCTGCGCGACTTCGCCGCGGCGCGGGCGGCCTACGACGCGGCGCTTGCCGCCGACCCGCAGCACGTCGACGCGCTGTACGAGCGGGCGCTGCTCAGCTACGCCGAGGGGCGCCTGCAGGACGCGATCGCCGACCTCGACCGCGCCATCCGGCTCAGCCCGCGCGCCGCCAACGCCTACTACGCCCGCGCCCTGGCGCGCAGCGCCCGCGGCGACCGCAGCGGCGCGCTCGATGACCTGACCGCGGCGCTGGCGCTCGATCCCGACAACCCGGAGGCGCTGCTCGCCCGCGCGGCGATCGCGCTGGACGCCGGGGACCGGGAGCAGGCCGCCGCCGACCTCGCGCGCCTGGAGCTGCTCGCGCCGGACGACCAGCTGGCCGCGGCGGCGGATGCGCTGCGCCAGAAGCTCAGGGCGCCGTAGAGGGCTGCGCAGCCCCACGCCGCAGGGGCATCACCTGATATAATGTAGCGCGAGATTCGCCACGAGCAACAACAGAAAGAGACCTATGCAGCGCATCATCCCCGGCGTCTACCGGCTCCGCGGCCTGACCCTCGGCAACGTGTACCTGATCGACGAGCCGGCCGGCATGACGCTGATCGACGCCAGCATCGAACAGTCGGGCGCGAAGATCCTGAAGCAGATCGCCTCGCTCGGGCGGCCGCTCACCGACCTCAAGCGCATCCTGATCACCCACGGCCACCCGGATCACGTCGGCGCCCTGCCGGAGGTGCAGCGCGCCACCGGCGCCGAAGTGTACGCGTCGTCTATCGAGCGCCCGGTGATCGAGGGGCGCGTCCCCATCCCGCGCACCCCGCCCGAGAAGCTCACGGGCCTGGCGCGCCTGCTCGCGCCATCGGAGACGTTCGTTCCGGGCACCCCGGTCCACCGCGAGCTGCAGGACGGCGAGGTGCTGCCGGAGGTGCTCGGCGGGCTGACGGTGGTGGCGACGCCGGGCCACGCGCCGGGGCACGTGGCCTTCTGGCACCCGGACCGGCGCCTCCTGTTCTGCGGCGATGTGATCTTCCACGTGCTGGGGCTGCGCCTGCCGCCGACCTTCTTCAGCGTCGATATGGATGAGAACCGGCGCTCGGTCGCGCGCCTGGCGCAGCTCGAGCCGGCGGTCGTCTGCTTCGGCCACGGCCAGCCGCTGACCGAGGACGCGGCGGCGAAGATCCGCCGCTTCGCCGAGAGCGTCGCCCTCTCACCAGCGGCGGCAGCCGAGCGCTGACCATCCGCCGGCTCCTTCGATCAGCTCAGACCTCCACGACCTCCAGCGCGGCAGGGCGATACTGGAGCGGATCGTCAGGCCACTCGAGCGCGATCCGCTCCCAGCTGCGCCCGGCGTCCGGCGAGCGGAACAGGCCGCGGTTGTTCGCCGCGTAGAAGACGTGCGGCTCGGCGGGGTTGGCCGCGAGCACCGTGGCCAGCGTGCCGGCCGGCTCGGCGGCGGGGATCTCCTGCCACGGCTCGCCGGCGCTGCGGCGGTAGAGCGTGGACTCCGCGCCGCGCGGGTTGTGCGCCCGCTGCGGGTCGGCCGCCGCCGACACCACCACCGTCTCCGGGTCGGCGGGGTCGACCGCCAGCCCCCACAGGTAGTGGCTGCGCATCCCCTCCCCGAGGTACTCCCAGGTCGCGCCGCCGTCGCGGCTCTCCGCGTAGCCGCGGCCGGGCTGCATCAGGCCGTCCCCCGCCGCGGCGTAGAGCCGCCCCGGCGCCAGCGGGTGGGTCCGCAGCGTATGCGTGTCGAACGGCGTGTCCGGGCCGCGGTCCACCCAGCTCAGCCCGGCGTCCTCGCTGCGCACCGTGGCGCCCGCCTCGGCGCACACCCACAGCCGCCCCGGCGCCAGCGGGTCGAGCGCGATCCAGCGGGCGTGGTGCGTCCAGGGGCGCGGCGGGAAGCTCCAGCTCGCCGCGGACGGCAGCCCTGTCAGCCCCGAGCGGTCCTGCCAGGTCGCGCCGCCGTCCTCCGAGCGGAACAGCGCAGTCGGCTCGGTGCCGGCGTAGACCACGCCCGCGCCGCCGGCCCGCTCGACCGGGCTGACCGCCAGCGCGGTGATCTGCTCGTGCGGGAGCTTCCCGGCGACGAGGCGCCACGTCCGCCCGGCGTCATCGCTGCGCCACAGCTCGCCGCCCAGGGTCCCGCAGTAGACCAGCTCGGGTCGCAGCGGGTCGGCCGCCAGGCACGCGATCTGCGCGCCCTCCAGGTGTCGCTCGCTCTGCCAGCGCTCGCCCGTCCGGCGCGCGACCAGCAGCGCCCCGTGCATTCCGATGTAGGCCGTCACCATAGACTCCCCCTTCATTCAGTTCGGCTGTGCGCCTGCCTAGCTGGCGCGCCCCCGCGCGATCAGGGCCAGCGGCAGCGCGAACAGCAGCAGGGCGTTGACCGGGTGCAGCGACGCGAGCAGCGGCACGAGGCCGCGCAGGTACAGGAACACTGGCTGAACCCAGGCCAGGATGAGCAGCAGCGCGCTGAGCCAGCGGACCGCAGCCGGCATCCGCCCGACGAAGCTCAGGATCAGCAGCAGCGCCGGGATGACCGGGAGGGGCGATGAGAGCAGGTGCCCCAGCACCCCGTGCCAGAGCAGCCACTGGCCGGGCACGAACAGCCCCGCGCCGGCGAGAAACGCCTGGGCGACGACGCCGGCCAGGAACAGCCAGGCCAGGATGAGGTAGAGGCGGCGCGGCCAGGCGCGCGGCTGGGCGCTGCTCGAGGCAGGCCCGGCGGCGACTCCCGCGCTGGTCTGTGTTGCATCCATGGTGCTCCCTTTCTACTCGGTACGCACCATTGGACGGACGCAGGCGGCCGGCGGTTGCGGCCGGCGCCACTGAGCGGCGGGCGATTGGCGGGCGAGCGAGCCGGGCTGATATAATGACACTCCGCACGCGGCCGCCCCGGCGGGCCCTCCACAAAAACACCCCGCCGGGAGGTGCGGGGAGCGGCACGCCCTCCGCAGCTTCCTCTTCTTCCGCCGCGTGCGCTGTGGGACGACACCCGAACAGGCAGTGAGCTACAACATGCACGGAGAGTACAAGATCCCCGGCGGCAAGCTGGTGGTGGTGGACCTCGACGTCGTGGACGGCCACCTGCGCAACGTCGAGCTGAGCGGGGACTTCTTCCTGGCGCCCGACGAGGCGCTGGAGTGGATGACCGCCGCGGTCGAGGGGCTCCCGGCGGCGGCGGACGAGCGCGCGATCGCGGAGCGGGTGCGGGAGGCGACGGCGGGCGCCGAGCTGCTCGGCATCACCCCCGAGGGAGTGGCGGCCGCCGTGCGCCGCGCAGTTGAGGGAGGCCAGCGATGAGCGAGACACGGCGCTCCGCCTGGCGCGAGTACGACTGGCAGCTGCTGCGCGACGGGCCGACCAGCCCGCTCATGCACATGGCGCTCGACGAGGTGCTGCTGGACGCGGTGAACGCCGGCAGGCGCGCGCCGACGCTGCGGATCTGGGAGTGGTCCGCGAACGCGGTCGTGATCGGGCGCTTCCAGTCATACCGCAACGAGATCGACCCCGACGGGGCGCGGCGGCACAACGTGCAGGTGGTGCGGCGCATCACCGGCGGCGGCGCGATGTTCATCGAGCCGGGCAACACCATCACCTACTCGATCTACGCCCCGGCCGCGCTAGTGGCCGGCATGAGCGCCGTCGAGTCCTACGCCTTCTTCGACCGCTGGGTGCTCGACGCCCTCGCGTCGCTGGGCGTCGAGGCCTGGTACCAGCCGATCAACGACATCACCTCGGCCGCGGGGAAGATCGGCGGCGCGGCGCAGATCCGCAGGGGCGGCGCGGTGCTGCACCACGTGACCATGGCCTACGACATCGACAGCGCCAAGATGCTGGAGGTGCTGCGGATCGGCCGCGAGAAGCTGAGCGACAAGGGCACCACCAGCGCGGCGAAGCGCGTCGACCCGCTCCGGCGGCAGATCGGCCTGCCGCGCGCCGCGATCATCGAGCGCATGATCGAGACCTTCCGCGCCCAGCACGGGCTGAGCGAGTCGGCGCTCACCGAGGAGGAGATCGCGGCGGCGCAGCGGCTGATCGAGACGAAGTTCGGCACGGACGAGTGGCTCTACAACCTGCCCTGAGCCGCCCGCCACGCAGCGGAAATCGAGAACGCAGAGTCTGCGCGCGCAGACTCTGCGTTCGCGTTGGCGCCGCCTAGCGCACGCCCTTGATCGTCGCCACCAGCAGGTCGCGGTTGAGGCGCGCGATCACGTCCAGGCTGATCCCCTTCGGGCAGACCGCCGAGCACTCGCCGATGTTGGTGCAGCCGCCGAACCCCTCGGCGTCCATCTGCTCCACCATGCGCACCGCGCGCTGGTAGCGCTCCGGCTGGCCCTGCGGCAGCAGCCCGAGGTGCGTCACCTTCGCCCCGACGAACAGCATCGCCGAGGCGTTCGGGCAGGCGGCCACGCACGCCCCACAGCCGATGCAGGCGGCGGCGTCCATCGCCTTGTCGGCCGCGTCCTTCGGGATCGGGATGGCGTTCCCATCCGGCGCTGAGCCGGTCGAGACCGAGATGTACCCGCCCGCCGCGATGATCCGGTCGAACGCGCTGCGGTCCACCACCAGGTCCTTGATCACCGGGAAGGCCGACGCGCGCCACGGCTCGATCGTGATCGTGTCGCCGTCCTTGAAGGAGCGCATGTGCAGCTGGCAGGTGGTGGTCTGCTCGGGGCCGTGGGCCACGCCGTTGATCATCAGGCCGCACATGCCGCAGATCCCCTCGCGGCAGTCGTGGTCGAAGGCGATCGGCTCCTCGCCGCGCATGATCAGTTCCTGGTTGACCACATCCAGCATCTCCAGGAACGACATGTCGGGGCTGATGTTGGTGGCCTGGTAGGTCACGAAGCGCCCCGGATCGTTGCGGTTCTTCTGGCGCCAGACGTTGAGTGTGAGGTTCACAATCTATCTCCGTCTATAGTGCTGGGCACATGGTACGTTCCGCTCACTTGTAGCTGCGCGTCGCCAGCTGGACGTACTCGTAGTTGAGCGGCTCCTTGTGCAGCACCGGCTGATTGCCCACCCCGGTGAACTGCCAGGCCGCGACGTAGGCGAAGTGCTCGTCGTCGCGCTTGGCCTCGCCGTCCTCGGTCTGGTACTCCTCGCGGAAGTGACCGCCGCACGACTCGGCGCGGTGCAGCGCGTCGATGCACATCAGCTCGGCCAGCTCGAGGAAGTCGGCGACGCGCCCGGCCTTCTCAAGCTCCTGGTTCAGCTCGCCGCCCTCGCCCGGCACGCGCACGTTCTCCCAGAACTCCGCGCGCAGCTCGGGGATGCGCTCCAGGGCTTTCTTCAGGCCGGCCTCGTTGCGCGCCATCCCACAGTAGTCCCACAAGAGCTTGCCCAGCTCGCGGTGGAACGAGTCCACCGTGCGCCGGCCGTTGATCGACAGCAGCCGGTTGATGCGCTCGGTCACCTCGGCCTCGGCCTCGGCGAACGCCGCGTGCGACGTGTCGGCCTTGGCGATCCCGCCGCGCGCCAGGTAGTCGCCGATCGTGTACGGCAGGATGAAGTAGCCGTCCGCCAGGCCCTGCATCAGCGCCGAGGCGCCCAGCCGGTTCGCGCCGTGGTCCGAGAAGTTGGCCTCGCCGATCACGAACAGACCGGGGATGGTGCTCATCAGGTTGTAGTCCACCCACAGGCCGCCCATCGTGTAGTGCACGGCCGGGTAGATGCGGAACGGCACCTCGTAGGGGTCCTCGCCGGTGATGCGCAGGTACATGTCGAACAGGTTGCCGTAGCGCTCCTCGATCACCCGCCTGCCGAGGCGCTTGATCGCGTCCGCGAAGTCGAGGTAGACGCCCAGGCCGCCGGGGCCGACGCCGCGCCCCTCGTCGCAGACCTCCTTCGCCGCGCGCGAGGCGATGTCGCGCGGGGCCAGGTTGCCGTAGCTGGGGTACTTGCGCTCCAGGAAGTAGTCGCGCTCGTCCTCCGGGATCTCGTTCGGCGGCCGGGTGTCGCCCTTCCGCTTCGGCACCCACACGCGCCCGTCGTTGCGCAGCGACTCGCTCATCAGCGTCAGCTTGGACTGGTGGTCGCCCGTGACGGGGATGCAGGTCGGGTGGATCTGGGTGAAGCACGGGTTGCCGAAGAAGGCCCCCTTGCGGTGCGCGCGCCAGATCGCCGTGGCGTTGCACCCCTTGGCGTTCGTGCTGAGGTAGAAGACGTTGCCGTAGCCGCCGGTCGCCAGCACCACCGCGTCGGCGATGTGGCGCTCGATCTTGCCGGTGACCATGTCGCGGGTGATGATGCCGCGCGCCCGCCCGTCGATGACCACCAGGTCCAGCATCTCGGTGCGCGGGAACATCTGGACCTTGCCGAGCCCGATCTGGCGCTCGAGCGCCTGGTAGGCGCCCAGCAGCAGCTGCTGGCCGGTCTGGCCGCGGGCGTAGA
>CALJIC010000212.1 GCA_937974195.1 uncultured Roseiflexaceae bacterium
CTGCGCCGTGCTCAGAGCGGCGATGTAGGCGTGCTGCTGGCGCAGCCCGGCCTCGGTGTGCGCGCCGAGCACGTCGAGCGCCCGCCGCAGGTCCTCGACGGCCGGGATGTCGCACACCGGCTGGCCCGCCTCGGACAGGTCGCCGCGCGCCATGGCCTCGGCCCGCCGCTGCAGCGCCCGCAGCACCTCCTCGTCCAGCGTGATCGTGCCCATGCCGTGCTCCTCTCAGTCGCTCAGCTGGATCAGGCCGCGCTGGAGGGCTGCGGTGACGGCTTCAGTGCGCGAGGCCACGCCGAGCTTGGCGTAGATGTTGGCCAGGTGGTTCTGCACCGTGCGGTCGCTGATCGCCAACTCGGCGCCGATCTGCTTGTTGGTGCGCCCGCGCGCCGCCAGGCGCAGCACATCGAGCTCGCGATCCGTCAGGGTTTCGTGGCCGGAGGGGTCGGTGAGGCGGGCGATCAGGCGCGGCGCGACCACCGGGTCGATGGTGGACTGGCCGGCGGCCGTGCTGCGCACCGCGCGGACGATATCGCGCGCCTCGGCCGTCTTGAGGATGTAGCCGGTCGCGCCGGCGTCGAGCAGCCCGTAGATGTACGGGTCGTCGGCGTAGGCGGTCAGCGCCAGCACGCGCACCTGCGGGGCGGCGGCGCGGATCTGGCGCGTGGCCTCCACGCCGGACAGCTCGGGCATGTTGATGTCCATCACCACCACGTCGGGCTGCAGCGCGAGGGCGAGGTCGATCGCCTCCTGCCCGGTGCGGGCCTCGCCGACCACCGCGATGTCGCCCTCGTCGGCCAGCAGCTCGCGGATGCCCTTGCGCACGACGCTGTGGTCGTCGGCGATCACCACTCGAATGCTCATACGCTCCTCCGCGCGCCTCCCGCCAACGGGGCATCGCGGAAGGGCCAGGCCCCTCCGCGCACCCCGCCGGCCGATCGACAGCGGCAGCTAGGCGGCGCCCAGCGGCTCGAGCCTCAGGCCGCGCAGGCGCAGCGAGTTCGTGACGACGAAGATCGACGAGAAGGCCATCGCGGCGGCCGCCAGGATCGGGCTGAGCTGCCAGCCGGTCAGCGGGTAGAGCGCGCCGGCCGCGACCGGGATGAGCACCACGTTGTAGACGAAGGCCCAGAACAGGTTCCAGCGGATGGTGCGCATCGTCGCCTGGCTCAGCCGGATGGCCCCCGCCACGCTGCGCAGGTCGCCGCGCATCAGCGTGATATCCGCAGCCTCCATCGCCACATCGGTGCCCGTCCCCATCGCGATGCCGACGTCCGCCTGCGCCAGCGCCGGCGCGTCGTTCATCCCATCGCCGACCATGGCGACGACGCGCCCCTCGGCCTGCAGCCGCGCCACCTCGCCGGCCTTGTCCTGCGGCAGCACCTCCGCCAGCACCCGCGCGATGCCCACCTGCGCGGCGATCGCCTCCGCCGTGCGCCGGTTGTCGCCCGTGAGCATCACCACGTCGATGCCAAGCGCCTTGAGCGACGCCACCGCGTCCCGCGACGTCGGCTTGACCGTGTCGGCGACCGCGATCACGCCCAGCGCCTCGCCGTCGGCCGCCACCGCCACCGCCGTCTTGCCCTCGGCCTGAAGCCGCGCCACCTCGGCCTCGATGACGTCCGTGTCGATGCTCCACTCGCGCATCAGCTTCAGGTTGCCGAGCAGCACCACCCGCCCGTCCACCAGCGCGCTGATGCCGTGCCCGGCGATGGCCTCGAAGCGCTCCGGCTGCGTGAGCGTGAGGCCGCGCTCCTGCGCCGCCCGCACGATCGCCTCGCCCAGCGGGTGCTCGGAGCCGCGCTCCGCGCTCGCCGCCAGGCGCAGGATATCGTCCGAAGTGGCGTCGTCGGCCGCCGCGCCCGGGCGCTCCTCCCCGGCCGCGGCCGGCACCAGCGCCTCGCGCCGCTGGAGCGCCGCGCTGCGCACCTCGACGACGTCCGTCACGACCGGCCGGCCCTGCGTGATCGTGCCGGTCTTGTCCAGCACCACCGTCTGGATGCGGTTGGCGCGCTCCAGGCTCTCGGCGTTCTTGATCAGGATGCCGTGCTCGGCGCCGGCGCCCGTCCCGACCATGATCGCCGTCGGCGTGGCCAGGCCCAGGGCGCACGGGCAGGCGATCACCAGCACCGCCACCGCGAAGATCATCGCCTGCGTGAAGCTAGCGCCGCCGACGAAGTACCAGCCCAGGAACGTCAGCGCGGCGATCACCAGCACGGCTGGCACGAACACGCTCGCGACCTGGTCCACCAGGCGCTGCACCGGCGCGCGGCTGCCCTGCGCCTGCTGCACCATCCTGATGATCTGCGCCAGCGCGGTCTCCTTGCCGACGCGCGTGGCGCGCATCTGGAAGCTGCCGGTCTTGTTCAGCGTCGCGCCGATCACCGCGTCGCCGACGTTCTTCTCCACCGGGATGCTCTCGCCGGTGAGCATGCTCTCGTCCACGCTGGAGCGCCCGCTGGTGACCACGCCGTCCACCGGCACCTTCTCGCCCGGCCGGACGACGACGATCTCGCCGGCGCGCACCTCCGCGACGGGGACGTCCACCTCCCGGCCGCCGCGCAGCACGCGCGCCGTCTTCGGCTGCAGCCCGATCAGCGCCCGGATGGCGGCGCCGGTCTGGCTCTTGGCGCGCGCCTCGAGGTACTTGCCGACCAGGATCAGCGCGATGATCACCGCCGCCGTCTCGAAGTAGACGTGGCCGGATTTGCCGCTGAGCATGAGCCACAGGCTGTAGAAGAATGCAGCCGACGAGCCGAGGGCGATCAGGGTGTCCATGTTGGCGGTGCGGTTCTTGAGCGCGCTCCACGCGTGGCGGTAGAAGTCGCGCCCGCTGTAGAACTGCACCGGCGCGGCCAGCGCCAGGAACAGCCAGTTGAGGTAGTCGGCCGAGGCCGGGTAGTGCTCGATAATCACGCCGCCGTGGCCCATCTGCTCCTCGAGCGCGGCCCACGTGGCGTTGAGCCAGGGCTGGATCAGCCCGAAGTCGCGCGCCATCGAGAGCAGGAACAGCGGCAGGCCGAACAGGACGGCGACGGCGAGCTTGCGCAGCTTGTCGGCCAGGTCGCGCGCGCGCGCGGCCGCCTCGGCGTCCTCGGCGTCCGCGCCGGCCTCGGCGGTCTCGATCACGCCGTAGCCGGCCTTCTCGACCGCGGCCCTGAGCTCCTGCCAGCCGACGGCGGTGGGGATGAAGGTGACGGCGGCGCGCTCGGCGGCCAGGTTGACGGAGGCGTCGAGCACGCCCGGCACCTTGCGCAGCGCCCGCTCGACGCGCGACGAGCACGAGGCGCAGGTCATGCCGGTGACCGGGAACTCGAGCTGGTCGGTGACGATGCCGTAGCCCGCGCCCTCAACCGCTGCCCGCAGCTGGTCGGGCGAGGCAAGCGACGGATCGTAGGTGACGCTGGCCTGCTCGGTGGCGAGGTTGACGGTCGCTGCCTCCACGCCCGGCACCTTCGTGAGCGCCCGCTCGACCCGCCGCACACACGAGGCGCAGGTCATGCCGGTGACAGGCAACTCAAGCTGCTGTACTGCCATTGTGTCTCTATACTCCTGGGTGAGCTGCCGGGGGCTGAAGCGGCCCCCGGCCCCTGACCCGCTCCGCCTAGCTGAGCCGCTCGACCTGGTCGTAGCCGGCCTCGTTGATGGCGGCGATGATCTGATCGGCGGTGACCTCCGGCGCGTGCTCGACGGTCACGCGCTTGTCGTCCAGGCTGACCAGGACCCGCTGGACGCCGGCCAGGGCCGACACTTCCTCGGTGATGGCGTTGACGCAGTGCTGGCACGAGATGTCCGGCACCCGGAACTGCTCGATCGTCATTGGATTCTCCTCAGAGATACATGTCGCCCGATCGCTGTGATAGCTTCAGTATAGCCCGCCGCGGGCGATCGTGGGATGCGCTATCAGGCGCCCGCGCCTAGGCCGATCGGCCTACCGGTTCCGTGCATCGCCGCGCGCCGGGCAGGGGCGGCGTCCGCTTCTGTTATACTACCGAATAACTCTTTACAGTATAGCGGTGTCGTGGCGGCGCATGCCTTCGCATATGCGCCTCGGGCGCCTGGTTGCACCGCGGGCCACTTCCAGGCGCCGGGCCGCGCCGCGCGTTTGTGGCCCGCGCCGCTGAACATCTGGAGCACCCGATGCGCCTCTACCTGATCCGCCACGCCGACCCAGACTACGAGAACGATACGATCACGCCCGCCGGCCGCCTCGAGGCCGAGGCGCTCGCCGAGCGCATGGCCTCCCACGGCCTCGACGAGCTCTACTGCTCGCCGCTCGGGCGCGCCCGCGCCACCGCGCAGCCCATCGCCGACCGCCTCGGCCTCACGCCGACGATCGCCGAGTGGACCAGCGAGCTCTCCGGCCTGCGCGTGACACACGACCCGTGGGGCGAGCTGGTGGCCTGGGATATCCCCGGCGAGATCATCCGCGGCCACGACCAGTACCCCGGGCCCGACAACTGGCACGCGCTGCCGGCCCTCTCCGCGCTCGACCTGCGCGCCGCGTTCGACAGGATCTGCAGCGACAGCGACGCCTTCCTGGCCGCGCAGGGCTACGTGCGCGAGGGGCGGCGCTACCGCTGCGTGGCGCCCCACCGCCGCCGGGTGGCTGTAGTATGCCACAACGGCTTCGGCCTGACATGGCTGGCGCACCTGCTCGACCTGCCGGTCACGCTGGTCTGGTCCGGGTTCTGGCTCGCGCCCTCCTCCGTCACCACCATCCTGTTCGACGAGCGCTCGGCGGAGTGGGCGACGCCGCGCTGCCTCGGCGTGGGCGACGTCTCGCACCTGTACAAGGCCGGGCTGCCCGTCCAGCCCGCCGGCCTCAAGGCGAACGTGGACTAGCCGCATCCGCAAACCCGGCCGCGAAGCTCGGGCGCCGCAGGCCCGAAAACCCCTCTGGCGACTCGGAGGGCCTGGCCCCTGCGGCTCCCCGCCTTCTGAAGCAAGATTCGTGAGGAGCGTGCGATGGACGATCTGGCGGAGGAATACTTCTACGAGCCGGCGCGCGGGCACGGCCTCGCCCACGACCCGTTCAAGGCGATCGTCGCCCCGCGTCCGATCGGCTGGATCTCGACCTGCGACCGAAGCGGGCGGGCCAACCTCGCGCCCTACAGCTTCTTCAACGCCTTCAGCAGCAACCCGCCGATCGTCGGCTTCTGCAGCGAGGGGCGGAAGGACAGCATCCGCAACGCCGAGGAGACCGGCGAGTTCGTCGCCAACTTCGTCACCAGGGCGCTCGCCGCCGCGATGAACCAGACCTCGGCCGAGGTCCCCGCCGATGTCGACGAGTTCGCGCTCGCCGGCCTGACGCCGGCCCCGTGCCGCATCGTCGCCGCCCCGCGCGTGGCCGAGGCCCCGGCCGCGCTCGAGTGCAAGCTGCTGCAGGTCGTGCGGCTCCACGACCTGCAGGGCCGGGCGCTGGAGAGCTACCTGGCGCTCGGGCAGGTGGTGGGGGTGCACATCGCCCGCGCCTATCTGAAGGACGGCCGGTTCGACACGGCGGCCGCGCAGCCGATCGCGCGCGCCGGCTACCGCGGCGACTACTTCGAGATGGGCGCTCTGTTTGAGATGCTGCGGCCGGGCCGCTCGTGAGGGGCCGCCCGGCCGGGCG
>CALJIC010000213.1 GCA_937974195.1 uncultured Roseiflexaceae bacterium
TCTCAGCGGATCGCCCAGTTGCTCAGCGTGCTCTGCTGCTCGGTGGCTGCCCCGAAGGGTACCGCGCGCACGATCACCCGGTAGGCGAACTTCTCGGGGCCGCGCGGTGGCCAGCACGTCACCAGGGTCACCACCTCGCGCCCGGTCGGGGCGATGTAGCGCGCGTTCTCCGCCTGCTGCTCGGGGGAGACGCCCTCCTCCTTCACGATCACCTGCTCCTCGACGATGTACAGGTACTGCTGGCCCTTGCTGTAGAGGGTGATGCTGTCGCCCGGCTTGACGGCGATCAGGTCCTTGAAGACCTTGCCGTATCCCCCGACGTGCCCCGCAAGCACGATGTTCTCGCCCTCGCCGGGGTTGCCCGAGCCGCGGTGCTGCCCGACGGCGTACTCGGCGACCTGCCACACGGCCACCTCGCCCTGCTCGGTCTGCTGGATCTCCCAGCCGACCTCGACGACCTTCGAGTCCACGCCGATGCTGGGGATCACGATCCGTGAGACGGTCGCGACGCTGCCGGGTCTCTCCTTCGGGACGTCGCTCACGATCCGCCCTTCGGCGATGGTGGTGTTGAGCAGCGGGGCGACGAACGGCGGTGGCTCGGTTTCGCGCTGCCCGCCGAGCGCCGCTGGCTCGGGTATGGCGACGGCTCGGGGTGGCGGCACATCGGTGTCCCCGCGCGCTGCGTAGCGCCCGTACTCGGCCTGGGCGTACAGCCCGCCGACGTACATCAGCAGGATGGCGCCGAGCAGCATGAGCGCGTTCCCGAGCGTCCAGAACACCTTGGCCCGCGTGCTCAGGGAGTCAGCCGCGCGCTGCGATGGGAGTGTGCTTGCGATGCGCATAGGCATTCAATAGGTTTCGATTGAGTGGGCGGCGGGAAGTGAGGGCTGGCATCTCCGGCCCGCTCACATCCGCACGCCGCGATTTCCATCAATTATAACGTACTCACGCCCGAGCAGGATCTCAGTTGCGTTGCGGAGCCACAGCCAGTATGATAAGATGCGTTTCGGCTTGGCCCGCTGCGCCGCACGCCGCGACGGCTTTGTGGAGGTGTCTTTGGACCCCAACGATCAGCCGCCAGACGAACCCGGCCCTCGCACGCTAACGATTCAGCTGAATCGCGACACGCTCATCCTGATCGCTGCGGTCCTGTTTCTGGTGGTCGCGATTCTGCTCGCCGTGCTCTTCCCGCCGTCGCAGCGCGAAGCTGGCGAGGTGGCGCAGGTGGACACCCCGGCGCCGACCACCGCGGCGCTTCCTACTCCCCTCAGTACGGCAATAGTTGTGCCGTCCGACACGCCGCCCGCGCTGCCGGAAGCGACGTCGGCGGTTGTGCCCAGCGTGCCGCCGTATCCCGAGCCGGTCGAGCCGACGCTCGCGCCCGCGGGCCCGTCGCCGACCGATGCGCTCCCCCGCCCGACGGCTGCGCCCGGCACTGAGGGCGCGCCCGCCGGCGGTGTGGTGAACCAGCCGACAGGCTATCCGGCGCCTGGCGGCCAGGCCGGAGTCACCGTGCTGCCGACCGTGGACGGGGCAACGGCGGCCGCGACTCCTGGGGACGCGGCGACGCCGCCGGCCGGCATGCCCACCGCGACGCAGCCGGTGCCGACTGTGGCGCCGACCCAGCCGCCGACCCAGCCGCCCACCGTGGCGCCGCCAACTCAGCCGCCGCCGACCAGCGCGCCGGTCCAGTCCGCCTCCAGCGGCCCGCCGCCGACACGCACGCCGCTCCCTCCGACCGCCGTGCCGGTCGATGTCATTCGCGGCACCACCTACTGGACCGCCGCCGACAGCCCGGTCGTGCTCGGGCGGGACACTCAGATCGCCCCGGGTGCCTCGCTGATCATCGAGGCGGGGGTCGAGGTCCGGCTCGGCCCTGGCGTCTCGCTGTTCGTCGACGGGCAGGTCTTCGCGCTCGGCCAGCCGGACCGGCCGGTGCGCTTCGTCGGCGCCGATCGGCCGCGCTGGGAGGGGATCTTCGGCCGCCCCGGGAGCTCGATCGTGCTGGACCACGTGGAGATCAGCGGCGGGGGCGCCGGCGGCACGCTGATCGCCAGCGACGGCAGCAGCTTCGCGCTGCGCGGCGGGCGCGTGAGCAACAACGGCGGCCACATCCGCGTCGCCGGCGGCTCGGTCACGGTGAGCGACACCGAGATCGCCGGGAACGATATGCCGTACGGCGCCGCGCTCGAGATCGATTACCCGATGGGCGGCAGCCTGACCCTGACCGGCAACCGGATCGGCGGCAACCGCATGGCGGCCGGCAATCCCCCGGTGCAGATCTCCAGCCAGAGCGCGGTCGACGTCGTCAACCTCGATATCCAGCGCAACCTGCTGGTCGGCCAGGATGGCCCGGACCTGACGCTGGTGACGAACGGGCCGCTCCAGGGGGCGATCACGTGCAACGCGCTGATAGGCGGCTCCAACGGCCTGAGCGTGCGCGGGACGCTGCCGCAGGTCCCGGGCCTGCCGCTGCTCCAGGTGCGCGACAACGCGATCGAGAAGCACACGCCGCCGATTATCCCGATCTACCTCGAGTTCGGCATCGGCCGCGGTGCGACGAGCGAGGTCGCGCTGGACATGCGCGGCAACTGGTGGGAGAGCGAAACCGGCCCGTACGAGCCGGACCGCCACGCCGACGGGCGCGGTGAGGCGGTGGGCGATAACATCGAGTTCCAGCCGTGGCTGACGGAGCGGCCGGCCTGCGCCCCGGTGCAGTGACGCCGGCGATCCCCGAGATCGACTCGCTGGTCGAGGAGGCGATCGCGCGGCGCGTGTTTCCCGGCGCGGTCGTGCTCGTGGCTGTGGGGGGCGAGCTGCGCCACCTGCGCGCCTACGGCACGACCATGTACGCCGACCCCGGCTCGCGGCCGGTGAGCGTGGACACGCTCTACGACGTCGCCTCGCTCACCAAGATCTTCACCGCAACCGCTGCGCTGCGGCTGTACGAGGCCGGCGCCCTCGAGCTGGCCGCCCCCGCGGCCGCCTATCTCCCCGAGCTCCGCGCGCGGGATGTGCTCGTCCAGCACCTGCTGACCCACACCTCGGGCCTCGACCTGCGGCTGGCGCCGCTGGCGCGCGCGGGCCGCGAGGCGCTCATGCGGGCCGTGTACGCCGCGCCGCAGAAGTGCCCGCCCGGCACGCAGGTGGCGTACACCAACATCAACTCCCTGCTGCTCGGCGAGATCGTCGCGCGGATCTACGGGGCGCCGCTGGACGAGGCGCTGCGCGGGCTGGTCATCGAGCCGCTCGGGCTGCGTGAGACGGGCTTCTGCCCGCCCCGGCACCTGCTCGGGCGCATCGCCCCGACGGAGCGCGACGACACCTGGCGCATGCGGCTCGTCCACGGCAGCGTCCACGACGAGAGCGCCTACGCCCTGGGCGGCGTCGCCGGCCACGCCGGTCTGTTCAGCACTGCCGCCGATCTCTACCGCTTCTGCAGCGCCTGGCTGGCGGGCGCGCCGGCCGAGGGTTCCGCCGGCCGCCGGCTCGTGGGGCCTGAAGCTATCGCCGGGGCGGCTCCACCGCGCCTGCTCCGCCCGGAGACGGTCGCGCTTGCGACGCGGAGCTGGACTCCCGGCCTCAACCTGGCCTGCGGGCTGGGCTGGATGCTCGACCGCCCGAACTTCATGGGCGATCCGCCGCCGCGCGCGTTCGGGCACACCGGCTTCACCGGCCCCGCGATCGTCGTCGTCCCCGCCCGCCGCCTGATCGTCGTGCTGCTCAGCAACCGGGTGTACCCGCGCCGGACTCCGCCGCATCACCACGCCGTCACGGCCGCCGTCGTGCAGGCGGCAATTGTGATAGGATCGTAATCATTTCAGCATGGTTCCGGCGGCGCGGGCCTTCCACAACCCTCGCGATCTGTGGTATGATCAAGGGGAATTGAGGCGCCGGAGTAAGCGCACGGCTTACCCCCTGGGCCAGGTCGCTCAGCCAAGAAGGTACACCATGGCCGCCACGCGTATTCTCGTCGCCGAGGACAACGATCTCGTCGCGCTGACGCTTGAAGAGCAGCTCAAAAGTCTCGGCTACGATGTGATCGGTGTCGCGCGCACCGGGACCGAGGCGATCGACCTCGCCGGGCGCCTGAGCCCAGACCTGATCATCATGGACATTCGGATGCCCGAGATGGAGGGCACCGAGGCCGCCTCGCGCATCAATTCCAACCGCCCGACACCGATCCTCATGCTGACGGCCTACACGGACCGCGATACGATCCGCAAGGCGGAGATCGCCGGCGCGCTCGGCTATCTGGTCAAGCCGGTCAACGAGGCCGAGCTCTCGCCTGCGATCAACATCGCGCTGGCGCGCTTCCGCGAGCTGCAGAGCCTGCGCACGCAGGTGCTGGAGCTCGAGGAGTCGCTCGAGGCGCGCAAGCTGATCGAGCGCGCCAAGGGGATCCTCATGCAGCGGCTCGGCCTCAGCGAGCGCGACGCCTACGAGCGGCTGCGCCAGCGGGCGCGGGACAAGCGCGCCAAGATGAAGGATATCGCCCAGGCGATCATCGAGGCCGAGGAGCTGCTGGGCGCCGGGTAGCCGCTCGCGCCCCTGCCCGCTGCAGCCAGGCCGGCGGCCGCGAACCGCATTCTGGTACAGTTGACGACCGACCACCCTCCCCTCGGTGGCCGGTCGTCGATGATCTGCGGCTGAAATTCCCGGCGCGCCTGTGCCGAAGCACGCTACCTGCCCGCCGCCACCTCCTGCGCCACAATCGCGCGCCCGACGGCGCCGGCCACCGACGCGAGCTGCGGCACGAGCGCGGCGAAGTTCTCGCAGGTGAGCGACTGGCCGCCGTCCGACGTGGCCCGGTCCGGGTCGGGGTGCACCTCGACGATGATGCCGTCGGCGCCGGCGGCCAGGGCTGCGAGCGCCAGCGGCTGCACCAGGTACCACTTGCCGGTGCCGTGCGACGGGTCGGCGATGATCGGCAGGTGCGTGCGGCGCTTGGCGAGCGCGACCGCGTTGAGGTCCATGGTGTTGCGCGTCGCGGTCTCGAAGGTGCGGATGCCCCGCTCGCACAGGATGACGTTCGGGTTGCCCTGGGCGATGATGTACTCGGCCGAGAGCAGCCACTCCTCGAAGGTCGCCGACAGGCCGCGCTTGAGCAGCACCGGCATCCCCGTCCGGCCGACCTCCTCCAGCAGCTGGTAGTTCTGCATGTTGCGCGCCCCGATCTGCAGCACGTCGGCGTAGCGCGCCACGAGCTCGACGTCGGTGGGGGTCATCACCTCGGTCACGACCGGCAGGCCGGTCTCCTCGCGCGCCAGCGCCAGCAGCTTGAGGCCCTGCTCGCCGAGGCCGCGGAAGGTGTAGGGCGAGGAGCGCGGCTTGAACGCCCCGCCGCGCAGCATGGTCGCGCCGGCCGCTCGCACCGCGCGGGCGGTGGTGACGATCTGCTCCTCGCTCTCGACCGCGCACGGCCCGGCGATGATCACGCAGCCCGGCCCGCCGACGGGGATGCCGCAGACATCGACGACCGTGTTGTGGGGGTGGAACTCGCGCGCCGCGAGCTTGTACGGGCGGGTGATGCGCACCGCCTCCTGGACTCCGTTGAGGAGCTCCAGCTCCTCGCGCAGCGTGGGCGGGATGTTGGCGCCGATCACGCCGACGATGTTGCGCTCCTCGCCGTAGGTGACCCGCCCGGTGAGCCCGTGCTCCTCCAGGCGCGCGATCACAGCGGCGAGATCTTCCTCGGTGGCGGTGCTTCGCATGACGACGATCATGGGGGTGCTCTCCTTTACGAGTGGTAATAAGTATTTGATCGGGTGGGCGTGCCGGCTGGCCCGGTACGTCCGATCGCCGCGGCGCGTGTGCTGGCCGGTGGGGCGTGTCAGGTCGAGGGCTGTCATCAGACTTCTCCTTCGAGCATCTGCCGACGGCGCTGGGACGCGGCCGGGCGAACGGGAATAAAGAAAGAGGGCGGGTGCCCTCCTGCGTGCGCGGCTCATGGCGTGGCTGAGTCAGCCGCAGATTCGGCGGCGAGCGCGCGGTCCGGCCGCAGCGAACGGGCGCCGCGGATGTACACGTGGACGATCTCGCTCGCGCTGCGGGTGGTGTTCCAGTGGATGAGCACGCGGATGCAGCGCGGGAGGCTGCCGGGCACGGCCATCTCGTGCGTGTTCAGCAGCGCCGCCTCGGTCCAGCCCAGCTCGCGCGCCGCCACGGCCGGGAACTCGGCGTTGAGATCCTGGGTTGTGCTGAAGATCGCGCTGGCGACGTCTTCCTGGCGTATCCCGTTGGCCGCGATCAGCCGCTCGAGCATGTCGCGCGTCGCCTCGAGGATCGCCTCGCGGGTGTTGGCATCTGCGGTGGTTGCGCCGCGCACGCCGCGGCAGTAGAGGGTCATCTCGTCCAACTCCTTGCTCTGCTCGCAGAATCAGAAAGGGCGCGGAGCCCGTTGCTCCACGCCCTCTGGATCTTTTGCCACCCGGCCAGTTAGTCAACGCGAAGCAACCAGTCCACTTTTCGGCTGGCAAAATACCAAAAGTAGAAGCTGTTGCTGCGTGCGGACACTGGCGGTGCCTCTCGAACGTAGTCGTCAGGCGCGACTATAGCACAGCTTGCGAGATCCGTCAATCGCGAGACACGCGGCCGTGCGACGCAGCCGCGCCGCCACGCCACCACAATATGCTATAATCGCCGCAGTTTCCCTGAGAGTTCTGGAGGGGAGGCCACCACCTGTGATACCGCCACGTACGCACCTGCGGAACCTTGCGATCACGGTTCTGGCACTGACCCTCGTATGCCTCTTCGCTCTGCGGCCTGCCCCATCCAGCGTCCAGGCACAGGCGACGCTCTTCACGATCACGCAGGTCACTGACGCTAACGGCAACGATCCTATCCCGCCCGCGGACCCGCCGACGGTGAACGCCGGCGATCTGTTCACGATCTACGTGCGGATCAGCAACGCCTCGGTCGGCTACTACAACGTCACCCCCAGCTTCTCCGGGCTCCCGCAGGGCGTCACAGTGTCGAACCCCGGCCAGTTCGCGCTCGAGAACGGCCAGACGGTCGTGCTGGCCATCCAGGTGAACACCCCGTCGACGATCACGCCGGGGACGTACACTTTCCAGACCACGGCCAGCGGGCAGAAGACCTCGGTCGGCGGTCTAGCGCCGAACAGCTTCAACATCTCCGCCTTCGCGCGCTTCATCGTCGCCGGCGCGACTCCGACGCCAACGCCGTCGCCGACGCTCACGATCACCCCCACCCCGACGGTGGGCCCGGCCTGCCCGGAGGGCAACCGCGACCCGGCCGATGACCGCGCCGGGGCGCTGCTGGTGCTGGTGGACGTCGAGCAGCGCTTCGGTATCTGCCACCGGGGGGATGTCGACTGGTTCCGCTTCGCCGCGATCGGCGGCAAGGTCTACACGCTCGACATCCTGCATATGGATCTCGGGCTGGACCTGTCGCTCGAGCTGTACGACGAGGACGGCAACCGGCTCACCGCGAACGATGACTTCTTCGCCCGCACCCCGCCGCCGGCCCCGACGCCGCCGCGCGACATCCGCCCGCGCATCCAGTCCTGGCGGGCCCCGCGCGACGGCATCTACTACGTCCGGGTGGCGGATACCGCCAACGTCGGCGGCGACAACCTCACCTACACCTTCATCATCAACTCCGAGAGCTACGGGCCGACGCCCCCCACCGTCGCGGAGGTCTGCGCAGACCTGTTCGAGCCCGACGGGCTGCCGGAGCAGGCCAAGCTGATCCTCTCGAACGAGATCCAGCCGCGGCGGACGCTCTGCCCGGACGGCGACGCCGACTGGGTGCGCTTCTTCGGCAAGACTGGCAAGACCTACTATATCTACACCGACACGCGGCCGTACCGCAACAACCCGGACTTCAACAACCAGACCGAGGCCGGCGCCGACACGCTCCTGGTGCTGACCGACCGCGACGGGGTGACGCTGCTCGATTTCAACGACGATATCGAGGGCTCGCTCGACTCGCAGATCCGCTTCGTCCCGCAGGCGGACGGCTTCTACTACGTGCAGGTCAAGAACACCGGCGACATCGGCAACCAGTTCATCCGCTACGACCTGGTGCTGCAGCAGTGTCTGCCGGACCAGGAGTGTGGCCGGTCGCCGCAGCCGGTGGTTGCGCCGCAGCCCACAGTGCCGGGCGCTCCGACCGAGCAGCCGCAGGACACCCCCGCGCCGACGAACACCTCGGTGATCTTCGATACGACGCCGACGCCGCCGACGCCGCAGACGTTCCTGGCGCAGGGGGACACGCATCTGGCGCCGCTGATCGACGGGCGGGTCGTGGGGTTCGCCGACGACGCCTTCGAGCAGGTCTGGCAGCGCACCGACCGGGTGGTCGCGGAGGGGAGCGTGCAGCGCAGCTGGCTCTGGGGGCCGGAGGGCGGGCTGGCGCGCGCAGAGGGCTACTTCCAGGCGGCCAGCGGGCTGCGCCAGGTGCAGTACTTCGACAAGGGCCGGATGGAGATCAACGATCCGGCGGGCGACCGCAGCAGCCGCTGGTTTGTGACATCGGGCCTGCTGGTGATGGAGATGATCACCGGGCGCGCGCAGATCGGCGACAACGAGTATCTGCTGCGTGGTCCGGCCGATATCCCGGTGGCCGGCGACGCCACAGATCCCAACGCGCCGACCTACGCCAGCTTCGGCGCGGTTGTTATGCAGTCGGCGGAGAACAAGGTCGGGCAGCTGCCGGGCGAGACGATCGACCGCTCGGGGACGGTGGGGACCTACAGCGGCCCGCAGCGCCCCGAGACGCGCTTCGTCCACTACGTCCCCGAGACCGGCCACAACATCCCGGCGGTCTTCTGGGACTTCCTGAACGCCCGCGGCGCGGTGTACGAGGGCGGGCGGCTGCAGACCGGCGCCGTGATCGACTGGCTGTTCACGCTCGGCTACCCGGTGAGCGAGCCGTACTGGACCCGCGTGCGGGTGGGCGGCGTGGAGCGCGACGTGCTGGTGCAGATGTTCCAGCGGCGGGTGCTGACCTATCTGCCGGATAACCCGCCCGGCTGGCGGGTCGAGATGGGCAACGTGGGCAGGCACTACTACCGCTGGCGCTACGGCGAGGAGCTGCCCTAGGCCGAACCAGCTGTGTCGGCGGGGCTGTCTGCGTGTGACGGCCCCGCTGCCGCCCGCATACCGCGATCAGAAAAACACAACGCCCCGCCAGTACTGGCGGGGCGCTGTGCTTCCAAAGAGGATGGGCGATTACGGGTTCAGACCCTCGTTGATCTCGCTGAACACAGCGCTGACGCGGTTGCCCAGGAGGGTCAGGATACCAATAACAACGATAGCGATGAGCACCAGGATGAGCGCGTACTCGACCAGACCCTGGCCCTCCTCCTTGGCGAAGAAGCTGCGAAGCATGTTTGTCACCTCCTTTGTTTCGAGTGTTGTGCTGCGTCGATTGAGGTCTTCGCACAGGTATAATGCCATGTGAGAAGGCCATATACAATGGGTTTTTGGTCCCACCGTGAAAAAGTACCGGTACTACGTCCGCTAGGGGAGTATAGAGGGATGGAGCCTGCACGCCGGCCCGCCATCAGCGCTGGGAGCGATGGCCCTGCTGCCGACGATACGGTGGGGTGGACCGCGCGGCGCCTGCGCGAGGATCCCTACGAGGCTATGCTGCGCATCGCGGGCGAGATCGGCCCGCGGCGCCCGACCTCGCTGGCGGAGGCGAAGGCGGCCGCGTACCTGGACGGGCGGCTGCGCCGAGCCGGCATGTCGGTCTCGGCCGACGCCTTCCGCGCCACGCCGACCTCGGGCTGGGACACCCTGCTCGTGGCGCTGCTGGCCTGCCTGGCGGTGGCGCTCTACTTCTGGCTCCCGCTGCCGTCGCTGCTGCTGTCGCTGTGGAACATGTGCCTGGCGGCGGTTCTGCTGCGCCGCGGCGGGGGCCTGATCGGCCGGCGCGGCACCAGCCAGAACGTGATCGCGACGCGGGCCGCGGCCGAGCTGCGGCGCTGGCGGGTGGTGCTCCTGGCGCCGCTCGAGTCGCCCCCGGCGCTCGGGCGGGTGGGCCGGGCGCTCCTGTCGAACGGCCGGGCGGCGCGCGGGCGGCTGATCGCCGGTGTGGCGATCGTGCTGCTGGCGGCCGGCGGGCTGGCGGACCTGCCGCTCGAGGCGCGGCGGGCGCTCTGGTACGCGCAGGCGCTCCCGGCCGCCTACCTGCTCGTTCTGGCGGGCGCCGAGCTGCGCGCCGCCCGCGCGCCGTACTCGCCCGGGGCGGTGAGCCACGCGGGCGCGCTGGCGACGCTGCTCTCGGCCGCCGAGGCGCTGGGCCAGCTGGAGAGCGTGGAGCTGTGGGTCGCGGCGCTCGGCTCCGTCAGCACCCGCGGGGGGCTGGAGGACATGCTGCGCCGCTACCCGTTCGACCGCGAGGAGACGCTGTTCATCGGCATCGAGGGGATCGGGGCCGGGTCGCTGTGCTTCGTGAGCGGCGGCGATGGGCCGCGCAGGCTCGGCGCCGACCCGCTGATCCTCGAGCGGGCACATACGGTGGGCCTCGACCCGCAGAACGAGGTCGGCCCGCGGGTGTACCGCGGCGGCACCACCCTCGCGGGGGCGCTGCGGGCGGCAGGGCTGCGCACGCTCGGCGTGATGTGCCTCGACGCCGCCGGGCGCGTCCCGCTGCAGGCGAGCGCCGCCGACGCGCCGGACCAGGTGGACCCGGCGCTGCTCGAGCGCGCGGCGCAGTTCGTGACGGCGCTGGTCCGGCAGTTCGACCAGACCGAGCGCTGAGGCGGCCTGGCGACCCTCTACTGCTGCCCGGCGTAGACCGGCACGCCCTCCATCGTCTCGGCCATCAGATTGTCCACCACCGCGCGCAGGTCGTTCGTCTCGCGGAACACCGCCAGCTGGCGGTCCGCGCTGGTGCCGCCCTCGACGATCTTGAGGATGTACTCGACCTCGCTGCGGCTGCCGAGCTCGTCCAGCACCTCGTCGACGAACGCCACCAGCTCGTGCGCGAGCGCGCGCGCGTCCACCTCGGCGCGCTTGCCGAAGTCGATCAGCTTGCCGTCCAGCCCCCAGCGCTGGGCGCGCCACTTGTTCTCGGTGATCAGCGCGCGGCGGTAGATGCGGAAGGTGGTGTTCTCCGCGAACATGCGGTGGAGCTTGACGATCAGCGCCTGCATAAGCCCGGCGAGCGCGATGCACTCGTCGACGCGGGTGGCGATGTCGCAGACGCGGAACTCGAGCGTGCCGAAGTAGGGGTGCGGCCGCAGGTCCCAGTAGATCTTCTTGGCGTCGTCGATGCAGTGCGTGGAGATCAGCAGGTTGACATAGCTCTGGAACTCGGCGGCGGAGTGGAACGAGGGCGGGATGCCGGTGCGCGGGAAGTTCGAGAAGATCGCGCTGCGGTAGGACTTGAAGCCGGTGTTGCGGCCCATCCAGAACGGCGAGGAGGTCGAGAGGGCGAGGATGTGCGGCAGGAAGTAGCGCGCGACGTTCATCAGCTCGATCGCCACCTCGTCGTTGGGCACCCCGACGTGGACGTGCATGCCGAAGATCAGGAGCTGGAGGGCCAGCTGCTGCATCTCCTCGACCACGCCCTTGTAGCGCTCGAAGGGGGTGATCTCCTGGCTCATCCACGAGGAGATCGGGTGGGTGCCCGCGGCGATGATCCGCAGCCCGTGGGCGCCCGCGAGCCCGGCGATCGTGCTCCGCAGCCGCACCACCTCGGCGCGGGCCTCCTGCACGGTGCGGCACGGCTGCGTGCCGACCTCGACCATGCTCTGGTGCATCTCGGGCTTGATCTGCTCGCGCAGGATCATGCGGCCGCGCTCCAGGATCTGGGTGATGTACGAGCGCAGCTCGCGCGTCTCCGGGTCAACGACCTGGTACTCCTCCTCGATGCCGATCGTGAAGGGGAAATTGGGTGAAGCGGGGTTGTAGGAAGTCATAGCGGACACCTTTCGTGCGAGGCGCCCGACGGCGCGATGTCGGTCGTGCGAACGGCGTGACGGCGGCGGAACGCGGGCGGGACCACGCGGCGGGCGGGGACGCCCGGGCGAACGGCGGGCGGCGCGCGCCGAAGGAAGCTGTGGTCGCCGCGGTCATCTCTCGTCTACCACGAACACCGGGACGGTCGACCCACCGCCGGCCGTGACGTTGAGGAGCGTGACGGTCGAGAGGCGGCAGAGCGTGCCCTGGACGTCGCCGCCGAACATAAACGGGTCGGTGTCCACCAGGCGCCGGCCGATGTGCAGCTCGCCGTCGATCAGCGCCGGGTAGTCCTCGTAGGCGATCGTGACGCGCTCCTGGACGATCGCCGGCGTCTGGAGGGCCTCGGCGAGCGCCCGCTCCCACGCCTCGGCGCTCGTCTCCCAGCCGATCACGACCCCTTTGCCGCCGTACTCGTCGTTCGGCTTCAGCACCAGCCGGTCGCGGTTCCTGCGGGCGAACTCCAGCAGTTCGATGCGCTCGCCCTGGTAGGTGGTGCTCCCCGGCCGCACCAGGCGCGTCCAGGGGACGTGGCGGGCGATCGCCGCGCGCTGCTCGGGGGTGAAGAGGTCGCTGAGGCTATCGTCGGTGAGCTGTGCGAAGATCGCCTTCTTGTGCAGCAGCTTGGCCCGAAAGGAGTTGACGACGCAGACCTTGCCGGCGGCGTAGGCGCGCATGAGCGGGTGCTCGAGGGAGTCCTGGCCGTAGCGGGTCAGCAGCTCGCTGGTGAGGACGCGCTTGTAGACCAGGTCGATCGGGAAGGGCTCCGCTGCGGCGGCCGCGTCGGCACCCAGCAGCTCGTAGGCGGTGGCGTAGAGCCGCCCGTCGCGGTAGGCGAGGTCGTCGGGGGAGCAGATAGCGGCCTCGAGGCCGTGCTCATGGAAGTAGCGCTGGAAGAGCAGGAACTCGGAGCGGGTCGGGAGGCCGTGCCAGTCCAGAATGGCGATGCGGGGCGGCTGGCTCCCGCCGAACTGCCGCCAGGCGTCGAGGAGCGTGTCGAGCAGGCGCTGGCGCGCGGGGAGCGCCGTGAGGGCATAGCGCTCGGCGAAGCGCCTGACCACCGGGAGCTCGAGGAACACCGCCGAGAGGACGTCCTCGTAGGCGATAGCGGCCGGGCTCTCGCCGTTGTACTCGACGAACTGGAGCGAGCTGCCGTCCAGCGTCAGGAAGGTGTCCATGCGCGAGTGGGCGCACGAGCCGGCGTAGCCGGGGTCGATCTGGACCAGCGCCTCCTCGTGGGGCGTCAGGGCGACGCCGGCGCGCAGCGCTGGGTCGGTGAGCATGGCCGCGCCGAGGCGCTCCATGGCCGCGCCGACGGCCCGGCAGGCGGCGCTGAGCAGATCGTACTGCGCGGCGGTGAGCAGGCGCGGGCGCAGCACCGTCACCAGCGGGCGCTCGCCGAAGTACAGGCCCTGCTCGCGCTGGGCCGCGGCGAGCTGCTCGGCGGTGGCGCGGGCTGTGGGCGGGTCGAGCAGCCCGTGGTAGTGGGCGATGGCGGCTTCGAGCATAGACACTCCTGGACCCGATTGGCGGGGCGCGGCGAGGCGCCTTCTCTCCGAAACCCCCGCGGCAGATGCCGGCGCGCTATACGGCGGGCCTCGTGCCGCTAGGCGGCTGGCTGTACGGGGCGCGACCGCTGCCCCACAGGCTGGTCGGGCGCACACGCTGGACGGGCATAGGTTGGGTCCGGCAGGGCGCCCGGGCTGCCGGCCACACCCCTTTCGCCTGCAGGCGAGAACATCCGCCGGCGCGGGCGCGCAGCAGGCCCTAGACGGGCTCGCCGGCGTCGGCGAGCAGCAGCGTGTTCCAGCGGACGTTCTGGACCGGGCGCGGGTGCTCCTGAGCCTTGGCGATGCAGAGGTCGGCCATGGCCTCGACGACCCAGCGGAAGAACTTCTCCTTGAGCGAGTGGTAGTCGGCGTCCGGGGCGGGGTTGGTGAAGTCGATCGCGTAGGGGACGCCGTCTTTGAACGCGAACTCGACCGTGTTCATATCGTAGCCGAGGGCGCGGCAGAGCGTGAGGGCGTCCTGCACCACGCGCTCGTGCTCGGCCTCGGTGAGGTAGCCCGGCTCGTCGAAGTAGCGGTGCGGGTAGGGGGCGTTGACGTCGAACTTCATTACCAGGACGCGCTCGCGGCCCACGACCCAGCAGCGGACGTACTTATCCCAGTCGATGTACTCCTGGAGCATCATGCACTCGGTGCCGGTCTGGTTGTACGCCTCCCAGAGCTGCTCGAGGGTGTGGACCTTGAAGACCTGCTTGAAGCCGCCGCCGGAGTGCGGCTTGAGGATGACCGGGAAGCCGCCGACGTACTCGACGTGATCCTCCCACGGGATGCGCGGCACGAGGTTGCGCAGCGACTCGACCGGGTGGATGTCCGGGATGTAGGAGTGCGAGGGGAGGGCGACGCTGCGCGGGTGGGCGACGCCGAGGCGGCTGGCGATCGTCGCGCCGGTGAACTTCTCGTCGGCGCTCCACCAGAACGGGTTATTGATGACGTACGTGCCGGCGATCATGGCCGTCTTGAGGAAGGTGCGGTAGTAGGGGATCTCGTGCGAGATGCGGTCCACGATCACGGCGTACTCGGCGGGCTCGGCCATGCGCGTGCCGCCGAGCTTGACGAACTCGGCCGTGCAGCCGGCGTCGCGGCGGTTGATCTCCTCGATCAGCGCGTGCGGGAAGGTGTTCTCCCGCCCGACCAGGATGCCGATCTTCTTGGTCACGTCCGTCTCCTCACTACACGACTTGCGCGGCGCCTGCCCCGCCGGGGAGGCCGGCCGGCGACGACCGCGTAACTCCTCTTCTTCAGTGAAGGGCCGCAGGCCCTCGGCATCCTCCTGCGAAGCGCTCACGCGGGCGGCCGCGCACGCCGTGCGGCTGAAAGATAACGCCTTACCCCGCGCCGGCGATATAGATCGTGATCATCTGCTGCCAGTAGGGCCAGTCGTGGGCCCAGCCGTCCCACCAGCGCATGGCGTGCCAGATCCCCTTGCTCCAGAGGGTGTCCGACAGCTGCTGGTTGGTCCACGCGGCGCTGTCGTCCCGGCCGATGGCCATGATGATATCCAGCCGGCGGAGCTGCTCGGCGTACTCGCCCTCCTGCACCCCGGCGATGAAGTCCAGCGGGTTATGGAAGTAGACCTGCTCGTCCGAGTAGCCGTCCAGGAAGTGGCGCATATCGTAGTAGCCGGAGAGGCCGATCACGCGGTTGAAGCGATCGGGGTGGCGCAGCGCGATGAGCATGGCGTGGCTGGCGCCGAACGAGCAGCCGTGGACCATGGTGAACGGGTTATCGTTCTGCGAGCGGATGAAGGGCAGCACCTCGTCGAGGATATAGCGCTCGTACTCGTCGTGGCGGTCGAGGCGGCCGCGCGGGTGGGCCCAGCCGCAGTACCAGCTCTCCGAGTCGACGCTGTCGACGCAGTAGAGCTGGATCCAGCCCTGCTCGAGGTGGTGGGAGAGCGCGTGGACCATCCCGCGGTCCTCGTACTCGAAGAAGCGCCCCTGCGAGGTGGGGAAGACGATCACCGGCGCGCCGGCGTGGCCGAAGACGAGGAGCTCCATGGGGCGACGGAGCGCCGGGCTCTCCCAGCGGTGGTAGGAGCGATGCATGCGCTGGCCTCAGTTCTACACGTATCGAGGGGTGGGAACCATCATACCGCGATGGCGATCAGCTGTCAACGGAGGCGTATTAGTGACTGGAGCGGCCTAAAGGGGCGGCGTATGCCCGCAAAGTATGGTACAATCGGGGGGCCGTCAACACGCGCGAGGAGGAGCGACATGCGCGACGACATTACCAACATCGCGATCGAGGACTATCTGGCCGATCTGATGCCGGCGCGTCCTGCGGTCCTCGCGGAGCTCGAGCACGAAGGGCGCGTCCACGGCTGGCCGCTGGTTGGGCCAGTGGAGGGCCAGCTGCTGTACCTGCTGGCGCTGTGCTGCGGCGCGCGTGAGGCGCTGGAGATCGGCACCGCGACGGGCTACGCGGCGATCTGGCTGCTGCGGGCGGTGGTGCCGGCCGGCGGCCGGCTGACGGCGATCGAGCGCAACCCCGAGCGCATCGCCCGCGCCCGCGACTATGTGACGCGGGCGGGGTACGGCGACCACTTCATCCAGCTCGAGGGCGAGTGGTTCAGCACCCTGGCCGGGCTGCGCGGGACCTACGACCTGATCTTCCTCGACATCCTGCGCCACCTGGAGGGCGAGCACGACGCGCACAAGGCGCTGGAGATGTGTGTGCCGAAGCTGCGGCCGGGCGGCGTGCTGATCGCGGACAACGTGCTGTGCAACGCGCTGGTGCTGGACGATGACCCCGCGCCCACGGTGCGCGGCATCCAGGCGTTCAACCGCGCGATCATGAACCACCCGGAGCTCGAGTCGGTGATCATCCCGCTCCGCGACGGCGTGGGGGTCTGCCGCAAGAAAGCCTGAAGCGCACTGTAGATTGCAGATTGCAGATTGCAGATTGCTCCGGCTGCCGTAATCTACAGTCTACAATCACCATGATCTGCAATCTCATATGCCCGCTCTCCCCGACTCCCAGCGGCGGCTCGCCGAGCTGACCACCGTCAATGCGCTGGCGCAGACGCTCAACCGCGCGCTCGACCTCCGCGAGGCGCTGGACTCCGCGCTGCCGCACATCGTCGAGCTGATGGGCCTGCAGACCGGGTGGATCTTCCTGCGCGACGAGAGCGGCTCCTTCCGGCTGGCGGCGCGCCACGAGCTGCCGCCGGCGATCAGCTACCCCGGCGCGGCCTGGTCCGGCGAGTGCACCTGCCAGGAGCTGTGCAGCAAGGGCAGGCTCAACAAGGCGGTGAACGTCGTCCGCTGCAGCCGCCTGCGCTACGCGGTTGGGGACAAGCGCTCGCTGGCGCAGCACGCCTCGGTGCCGCTCCACAGCGGGGACGAGGTGCTCGGCATCCTCAACGTCGCCACCACTGAGTTCGGCCGCTTCACCCCGGCGCAGCTCCAGCTCCTCTCGGCGATCGGCTACCTGCTCGGCACGGCGATCGCGCGCACCCGCCTGCACGAGCAGGTGAAGGTGCGGCGGGTCCACGAGCAGGCGGCGCTGCTCAAGCTCTCGCACGAGCTCCTGGGCACCGAGCAGCTCGAGCCGGCGCTGCAGCGGCTGGTGCGCGTGGGCGCCCGGCTGCTCGAGGCCGACGCCTGCGCCTACGTCGAGGCGGACGAGCGCCGCGGGCAGGCGCTGCTGCTGGCGGCCCACGGCTGGAACCTGCCCGAGGGCATGCAGCTCCCGGCCGTGCTGGACCCGGTCAACCCGCACCTGTGGTACCTGCCCGAGACGAGCGCGCACCTGGCCAACGATGCGCTGGACGAGCTGCCGCCGCTGCTCAAGCAGCAGGGCTTTCAGGGCCACCTGGCGCTGAGCGTGGAGATCGCCGGGGCCCCGGTGGGCACGCTGATGGTCAACACGTTCGCGCCGCGCCAGTTCCTGATGGACGAGACGCAGCTGCTCGGGCTGCTCGGCACGCAGCTCGCCCAGACGCTCGAGCGCGAGCGGCTGCACCAGGAGGCGCTCGCCCGCCAGCGGCTCGAGCAGGAGCTCGACCTGGCGCGCTCGATCCAGGCCAGCTTCCTGCCGGACGCCTGCCCGTACATCCCCGGCTACACGCTCTGCGCCTTCTACCGCGCCGCGCGCCAGGTGGGCGGCGACTTCTACGACTTCATCAAGCTGCACGGGGACGCGCCCGACCCGGTGCCCTCGCGCCGCCAGCAGCAGGAGGAGTGGTGGCGCACCGGGCGCGGCGCGCCGCGCACCGGGGGCCGCCGGCCCGACCCGCGCGAGGAGGCGCCCAGCCGCTTCGGCATGGTGATCGCGGACGTGACCGACAAGGGGGTGCCGGCCTCGCTCTTCATGGTGCTCTCGCGGACGCTCATCCGCGCCACCGCCAGCGACGGCCGGCCCCCGGACCAGGTGCTGGAGCAGGCCAACCGGCTGATCCTGGCCGACGCGCGCAGCGGCCTGTTCGTGACATGCTTCTACGGCGTGCTGGATCCGAGGGACCACAGCTTCGTGTACGCCAACGGCGGCCACAACTACCCGCTGGTGTATCGGGCGAAGACCGGCGAGGTCGAGGCGCTGCAAGCGCAGGGGATCGTGCTCGGGATCGTGCCCGAGGCGCGCTTCGAGCTGCGCCGGACGCACCTCGCGCCGGGGGATGTGCTCTGCCTCTACACCGACGGGGTGACAGAGGCGATGAACCCGCGCCGGCAGCTGTTCGACGAGGAGCGGCTGATCGAGGTGCTGCGCCGGACGCACCAGCTCAGCCCCGAGGAGATCATCGACCGGATCATGGACGCGGTCGCGACGTTCACCGCCGGCACCCCGCAGGCCGACGACGTGACGATGGTGGTGATCAAGCGCAGCGCCTAGCGCCGGCCGGCGGCCTCAGCGCTCCAGGCTGAAGCGCCCGACGAACTGCTGGGACATGCCGCTCGCGACGATGTGTGCGGCCCACACCAGCAGCCCCAGCGTCCCCAGCATCCCGATCACCCCGGCCCACGACTGCGCGCGCAGCAGCAGCACCGTGTACAGCGGCGCGCCGAGGAGCCCGTGCACCAGCAGCGTCAGCGCCAGCGGCATCGGCAGGAGGAACAGCAGCAGGCTGCCGAGCGCGTAGTGGTGGGTGAGCAGGAGCGCCGCGAGGATGCCGAGCGAGACCAGCCCGTTCATCAGCGCCGCCAGCGTGGCGGTGGAGAAGCCGAGCGGCAGCTCGGTCGGGCCGTAGGCCCACCAGCCGGCCCGCACCCCGATCGACTCGACCAGCAGGTGGTACAGCACGAAGAGCGCGAAGGTCAGCATGGTGGTGAGGTAGCTGGCGAACCACAGGCGCCGCCGGTAGAGGTAGAAGATCACCAGCGGCGGAAGCGCCGCCGTCCAGGCGGCCAGGAAGATCGCGCGCGGCAGCGTGTACGCGATCTCCTCCGAGCGCTGCCAGGTGTACAGCGCGGGCAGCGACGGGTCGTAGCTGAAGCCGTACAGCGCCTGCCAGAGGGGCGAGGCGAGCGCGGCGAGGTGGCCGCCGAGCAGGGCGACAACGTAGTGCGGCGCGCGCTCCTGCCAGCTGAGGTAGCCGGCCAGGCCGTAGGCGCCCAGCGTGAAGAGGATGACCCCGATCTCCATGTCCTACCTTCAACAGCGCCCGTCCACCGCCGGCGTCGCGTCGTCCTGTCAGTCCCACTCGTACTCACGGATCATCCCGCCCTCGAGCGTGAAGAGCTGATCGGTGAGCCCGTGGTCGCGCTGGGCCGCGTCGGCCTGGATCTGCGCCGCGACGCCGCGCAGGATCTCCTGGTTGGCGTCGCTGAAGCCGATCAGGAAGTCGCGGTTGGGGATGCCGACCACCAGCCGGCCGGGCAGCGCGCGCGCCCACTCGGCGAGCACCTCGGTGAGCAGCAGGCGCGTGGCGTCGTAGCCGTCGCCGCTGTTGAAGATGAACAGCTGCTGCTCGCCCTCCCCCAGGGTCGTGTAGCGCACCTGCTCGACCGTGCGCCGCCGCAGGTTCTCGAGCGCCCGCTCGTGCAGATCCTGGACGGTGACCCCCCAGCGGTCGAGCTGCTCCTCGTTGATGTAGGCGACGCTGTTGCGCTCGTCGATCACGTAGGTGATGATCAGGTCGGCCAGGAAGTCGCGGTAGGCGATCATGGGCAGCTTGCGCTCGCTCACCAGCGCCAGCAGCTCGATCGGCTTGATCATCGGCATGACGCGGCCGGCCAGGCTGGCGAAGTCGCGCTCGGTGCGCGCCGGCAGATCGTCGAGCAGGAGGCGCACGTAGTTGCGCGCCACTGTGTCGAGCTGCGAGGGGTTGCGGGCGTAGGCGGCGTAGATCGGGGCGAGGTCCGAGCGGACGTCGCGGCCGCGCACCTTGAGGTGCAGCACGCCCTCCTCGCGCCGGATCACCTCGATCTCGTCGTCGTTGAGCGCCAGCCGCCGCTCGATGTAGGCGGCGAACTGCTCGAGGTCCATGTGGGCGCCGCCGCTTCCGTTGGTCATACTACACCACCTTTGTGCCCTGCCAGGCCTCGGTCAGCCGGGCGACGTCGGCGCGCAGCACCTCGGCGCCATCGAGCCCGTACGCCACCAGGCGCTGCTCGGCGACGACGCCGCCGACGCGCGCGTGCGGCAGGCCAGCCAGCGCCTCCTCGAAGGCGGGCGCGTCCTCCGGGCGCACCTCGCACAGGAAGCGGCTGGTCGACTCGGCGAACAGCGCGAGCGCATCCGACACGACGCCCTCGTCGCGCGGGACGCGCGCGAGCTCGAGGTCCAGCCCCAGCCGCCCGGCGATCGCCATCTCGGCGGCGGCCACCGCCAGCCCGCCCTCGCTCAGGTCGTGGCACGCCCGCACCAGGCCGCGCCCGATCGCCGCGTGCAGGGCCGCCATGAGCCGCGGGGCGGTCGCCAGGTCGACGCGCGGAACGGCGCGCTCGGCTTCAGGGTGCGGCAGCCCGCCGACATCGAGCACGTGCGCGCCGCCCAGCTCGGCCCTGGTCAGGCCGACGAGATACAGATAGTTGCCGGGCTCCTTGAGGTCCAGCGTCACCGCCGCGCGCACGTCGGGGATGATCGCCAGCGCCGAGATCAGGAGCGTCGGCGGGATGGGGGTGCGCCGGCCCTGCGCGTCGCGGTACTCGTTGTTGAGCGAGTCCTTGCCGGAGATGAACGGCGCCCGGTAGGCCAGCGCGGCGTCGTAGCACCCGGCCGCCGCGCGCACCAGGCCGGCCATGCGATCCGGCTGGCGCGGGTCGCCCCAGCAGAAGTTGTCCAGGATGGCGGCCTGGCCCGGGTCGCCGCCCACCGCCACCACGTTGCGCAGCGCCTCGTCCACGCACGCCAGCGCCATCCAGTACGGGTCCAGCTGGCCGTAGCGCGGGTTGATGCCGCAGGCGATGACGATGCCGCGCGTGGTGCTGTGGAGCGGCTGCAGCACCGCCGCATCGGCCGGCCCGTCGCACATGGCGCCGACGAGCGGCTTGACGACGGTGCGCCCGCCGACCTCGTGGTCGTAGGTGCGGATGATCGGCGCCTTCGACGCGATGTTCGGGTGGGCGAGCAGCGCCAGCAGGGTGTCCGGCAGGCTGGGCGAGCCGGCCGGCCGCTTCGAAACGGCCGGGGCGGGCGGCGTCCAGACCGCCTCGAGCACCCGCTGCGGGCGGCCGTCGTGGAGGAAGCCCATATCCAGGTCCACCACCGTCTCGCCGCGGTAGGCGACGTGCAGCCGCCCGGTGTCGGTGAAGCGCCCGATGACCGTCGCCTCGACGTCCTCGCTCGCGCACAGCTCCAGCAGCGCGGCGAGCCGGTCCTGCGGGACCGCCAGCACCATCCGCTCCTGGGCCTCCGAGAGCCAGATCTCCCACGGCTGCAGGCCGGCGTACTTGAGCGGGACGTCGGCGAGCTCCACGTCCGCGCCGCACTCCGCGCCCATCTCGCCCACGGCTGAAGAGAGCCCGCCGGCGCCGCAGTCGGTGATCGCGCTGTAGAGCCCCGCGTCGCGCGCCTGCAGGATGACGTCGATCAGCTTCTTCTCGGTGATCGGGTCGCCGATCTGCACCGCGCTGCCGACCTCCTCGGCCGTGGTGCTGGTGAGCTCGACCGACGAGAAGGTCGCGCCGTGGATGCCGTCGCGCCCGGTGCGCCCGCCGAGCACCACGATCGCGTCGCCCGGCCGGACGCTGCGCGGGTGGCGTCCGCGCGGCGCGAGCCCGACCGTGCCGCAGTACACCAGCGGGTTGGCGATGTAGCCGGGGTCGTACAGCACCGCGCCGTTGACCGTCGGGATGCCGAGCTTGTTGCCGTAGTCGCGCACGCCGGCCACCACGCCGACCGCGATCTGCCGCGGGTGCAGCACGCCGGGGGGAAGGCCGGCTTCGCCCTCCTGGTCCGGCAGGTCGAGCGGGCCGAAGCAGAGCACGTCGGTGTTGGCGATCGGCAGGGCCGAGACGCCGAGCACATCGCGCACCACCCCGCCGACGCCGGTGTTGGCGCCGCCGAACGGCTCTAGGGCCGAGGGGTGGTTGTGAGTCTCGACCTTGAACGACACCTCGTAGTCGTCGGTGAAGGCGATGATGCCGGCGTTGTCGACGAAGGCGGAGAGGACGGAGAACCCAGAACCAGGGGCATCAGAACCAGAAGCGGAGGACGCGGAACCAGGAGCTGATGGCTGTGACGCCCGCATCGCCAGGACCTGCTTCGTCGCGGCCATCAGATACGTCTTGATCAGACTGTCGATCTCACAGTCCGCGTCCAGCCCGCGCAGCGCCGCGTACAGGCCGGCGTCGAGCTGAGAGCTCTCGCTCCCTGCCTCTGTGGGGTTTGGCTCTGCAGTTCTCGGTTCTAACGTGCTCGGCTCTGCAGTTCTCGGTTCTGCCGTCCTTGGTTCTGCCGTCCTTGGTTCTGCCGTCCTTGGTTCTGCCGTCCTTGGTTCTGCCG
>CALJIC010000214.1 GCA_937974195.1 uncultured Roseiflexaceae bacterium
GAAGGCAGAGGGCGAAATACTGAAGGCCGAAGGCAGAACGCTGCAGGCCGAAGGCAGAGGGCGAAGGTGAAAGACCGAAGGCAAGAACTGAAGGCGGGGGCGGATGTGCGGGGTGTGGGCGATGGCTGAGGAGGCGAGGCCGCCGTTCGACATACGCCAGCGAACCTTCGAGCTGGCCGTGCGCATCGTGCGGCTGTGCCAGCACCTCGACGAGCAGCGGGGCGCCGGCCGCGTCCTCGCGCGGCAGCTGCTGCGGGCCGGGACATCGATCGGCGCGAACGTCGAGGAGGCCCAGGCGGGGCAGAGCAGGGCCGACTTCGCGAGCAAGTACGCGATCGCGCTCAAAGAGGCCCGCGAGACCAACTACTGGCTGCGCCTGATCGTCGCCGCCTCCGTCGTCGCCGAGGCCCGCGTCGCAGACCTGCTCCGCGAGGTCGACGAGGTCACGCGCATCATCGGCGCGATCATCGTCTCGGCGAAGAAGTCGCCGTGACGCCAGCGCGCCTTCGGAAGGTAAAAGTGAAAAGGAAAAAGGCAAAAGGACCGGCCTCGGCGCCAGCATTCGTGGCAGCGCCGTCAACGTCGTCAATGTCGTTTTTGCCTTTTGCCTTTTGACTTTCGCCTTCGCTTTTGCCTTTTACCTTTTTCCTTTTGCCTTGAGGAGTTGATCCGTGCCAACCAAAGGGTATGACGCGTTCTTCCCCGAGCCGGGCGCCTACGAGCACATGACCTGCCGCGTGTGCGGGTCGCGCTGCACCGTGAGGCGGGCGCGCATCGGGCCGACCGGGTTCAATGAGGCGATGTGCGGCGTCGAGCGCCCGCACGACCTCTTCGTCTGCCCGCACGCCGGCCAGCCGTGGCACGACGAGGCGCTGCAGCTGCTGCGCGAGGCCGAGGTGGAGACCGACCCGCTGCTGGCGCGCGCCCTGCGCCGGCGGCTCGAGCGCCTGGTGACCCGCCACGTGGCTCCAGGAAGTTAAAAGTGAAAAGGAAAAAGGCAAAAGGACCGGCCTCGGTGCCAGCATTCGTGGCAGCGCCGTCAACGTCGTCAATGTTGTTTTTGCCTTTTGCCTTTTGACTTTCGCCTTCGTTTTTTGCCTTTTGCCTTAGATTGAGGCGGAGAAAGCGCCGTAATGTCAACGTGCTTTCGCCTTTTGCCTTTTGCCTTTTTCCTTTTGCCTTAGATTAAGGGTGCTTCTATGGCACGAGTAAACACCCCCTCCTCCCAGCTGTTCTACGCCGCGGCCGGGCGCTTCGTGGACCGCGCGCTGCGCGCCGACGACTCGCTCTTCGCGCCCGGGCGGCCGATCTGGTCGCTCGCCACGATCGACAAGCTGCACCCTGTCCTCGTCGAGCGGCCGGGCGCCCCGGGCAGCTCGTTCGAGGCCTGGCTCAGGGACCAGCTCGCCGAGGCCGATCCGGAGACGATCCTGCTCGCCGCCGAGCTGCTGTACGTCCACCTGCTGCCCGCCGTCGGCATCAGGCCGGAGGTCAAGCGGGGCCAGATACGCCGCGTGCTCGGGTGGGCGCGCGAGCCGATCGCCGCCGGCATCCCGCCCGAGCTGGACAAGGCGCTCGATGCCGGCGTCGCCCGCGCCGAGCAGGCGTTTCTGGCCGGCAGGCCCTTCCAGCTCGCGTTCCTGCTCGACGCCGTCCGGCGCTGGAAGCAGCTGCCCGAGGACGAGCGGGCGCGCGCGCTCGCCGACCCGTGGGAGTTCAAGCGCGCTCTCTTCGAGATGCCGATCCACTTCGCCTACAGCCAGCGCGAGCTGCTGCTGCACATCGTCCACCCGGACACGTTCGAGGCCATCATGGCGCGCGAGCACAAGCAGCAGATCGCCGCGAGCTTCGCCCACTTGGTGGGCGCCGCCGGCGCCGACGTCGACCGGCAGCTGGCGCAGATCCGGCTGGGGCTGGAGCCGCAGTACGGCCAGGGGTTCAGCTTCTACGACGAGCGCCTGAGGGCGCTGTGGCAGGAGGCCCCCGATGACGAGGGCGACGGCGCGGGCGAGTCGGGCGAGATGCGGATCGGCGCCCAGGCCAGCGCCGCGCCGCCGCGCAGCACCGACCTCGATGCGCTGCGCGCCTGGCAGGAGCGCTTCCACAGCGAGAACCCGATCTCACGCCGGGTGGCCGCCGAGTACCCGCAGTGGCTGCTGGACACATTCGGCGACCGGGTCGTCATTCGGGCGTGGGAGGAGCGCAGCCTCTACGTCTACGTCGACGGCAAGCTGTACCAAGAGCTGTGGCTCAACCGCGTCAGGTCGGTGTACGTGCTGCTGTACGACGGCGCGCCGTGGAACATCGCCGCGCTGCCCACGTCCCTCGCGCGGCCGCGGTCGGTGAAGCGCCGCGAGCCGCACGGCACGCGGTTCTTCGTCACCAACGACTCCGACTACCAGGTGCTGAAGCAGCTCATGCTGGCCGTGGTCGGGCGGCCCGCCTCGTCGCCCCTGCCGCGCACCCTCGGCGACCGGCTCCGGCCGTACGTCGAGCTCGTCAGCCACCTCGACGGGCCGGCCTACACCGCGGCGCAGATCGTCGACCGGCTCGGGACGATCCAGCCCGCGATCGTGGAGCTGACCAGGGCGCCGGACGCCGAGGCGCTCGCCGCGGACCTCATGCGGCTCCGGCTGCTGGAGCGCCTGGGCGACGGCCGCTACCGGCGCTGGGAGCACCTGAGCGACGCGACGGTGGCGCACATGCTGCGCTACGCCGCCCTGACGCTGCTCGTCCCCGACGGCGACGGGTACCTGCTGCCGGCGCTCGACGCGCCCTTCGACGGCGTGGCCCGCCCCGCGGCCGCCTGGCCCCTCGGCGGCGCGCTGCTCCCCTGGTACGAAGAGGCCGGCCTCGTCCGCCGCAACGACGACGGCACCTGGCAGTCGCTCCCCGGCGCGCTCGACCCGCTCGACGCGCTGACGCCCACCGCGCGCGCGCTGAACGCCTTCCTCGAGCACCTGCGGCGCGCGCGGGCCAGCCAGCGCGGCCTGCCGCCGCTCGAGGACGCGCCGCTGCGGCCGCTGAGCCCGGCGGTGCTCGAGGAGCGCATCGCCGAGATCCAGCGCGAGCTGCTGATCGACCGCGACACGATCCTGCGCATCTACCGCTCGCTGATCGCCGGCCAGCACGTCATCCTCAGCGGCCCGCCCGGCACCGGCAAGACTCACCTGGCGCGCATCCTGCCGCGCATCCTCTGGCGCGAGGAGGAGGACACCGTGGTGCTGCGCATGCCCGCCACGCCCGAGCTGCCGCCGACGGCCGGCCCCGACGAGGAGCTCCTGCGCCGCGAGGGGTACGCCGTCGAGGTCGTGACCGCCACCGAGGACTGGGGCGTGCGCCACGTCATCGGCGGCATCGCCCCGCAGCTCCAGCAGGATGAGCGGGGCCGCGCCCTGATCTACCGCATCCGCCACGGGCACCTGACGCGCGCCGTGCTCGCCAACTACCGGGGCTACGACGGCGAGACCGTCCCGGCGCTGGACCGGCTGCAGCGCCACGAGCCGGTCGACGAGCAGGGGCGCAGCTATCGCGGCATCTGGCTGGTGATCGACGAGTTCACGCGCGCGCAGATCGACGCGGCCTTCGGCAGCCTGCTGACCACCCTGGGCGGGCAGCGCGCGCCGACGCTCGCCGTGCCGACCGAGGACGGCGGCGAGTGCCACGTGCCCCTGCCGCGCGACTTCCGGCTGATCGGCACGCTGAACAGCTTCGACCGCCACTTCCTCAACCAGATGAGCGAGGCGATGAAGCGCCGCTTCGCCTTCATCGATATCCTGCCGCCCGCGCGCTCCCAGGCCGAGCAGGAGCAGGCGCTGGCGATCTTCCGCGCGCTGCTGCGCATCGGCGAGAGCCGCATCGCCGGCGTCGCCGCCGACGAGGCCGCCGGCGTCGCCGCGGTGGAGGGGGTGCTGGAGGTGCGCCGCGAGGAGTCGCCGGGCGAGCCGCAGGCCCACGTGCGCTACCGCCTGGACGTGCACGACGACGAGGCGCGGGCGGCGCTCGCCTGCTTCTGGCGGCTCTTCAGCGCCATCCGCCTCTACCGCCAGCTCGGCACCGCGCAGGCCGAGGCGGTCTACGCCGCGCTCCTCACCGGCCGCGCGATCGGCATGTCGTGGAGCAGCGCGCTCGACGCGGCGCTCGCGGACACCCTCGCCGACCAGCTGCAGGTGCTCACGCGCGACGAGCAGCACGTGCTCCTGGCGGCCATCGAGCACGCGGCGGACCCGCACGCGCTGCGCGAGCGCGTCGTCGCCATCCTGAAGCGCCTCCCCGGCCCGCGCCAGACGGCGCACCTGTCGCAGCTGAAGGCGCACGAGACGGCGGATGCCCCGGGCATCGATGTCATGAACCCGGACAGCCTCGACGTCGAGCAGGTGCGGCACCTGTTCGGCGAGGACACGGGCGGCCCGGCGATCCTGCCGTCGAACGGCCTGTTCGCCGGGCGTCTGCGTGCGTTTGCCAGCGAGCGCGGCCTATGACCTACGGACCTCAGGAGATCGAAGCCTACGCCCAGATGCAGGCGCGGCTGGTCAGCCTGATCCTGCGGTACGACGAGCAGCGCTTCGGGCGCTACTACGCCGAGCGCGCCGGCTACAGCCCCGAGCGCGACGAGGCGCTCGAGCCGTACCGCGAGCTCGCCGTGCTCTTCGCGCTGCGCGACGAGCTGTTCGAGCACATCCTGCCGCGCATCGTGCGCCGCCTCAGCTTCGAGTCGCCCCGCGCCACGGTGGTCGAGGAGCCGCCGCCGCGCGGCCGGGTGGACTGGGAGCGGACGCTCGACTCGACCTGGGCCGAGCGGCCCGGCGAGCCGCCGCTGCTGCTCCAGACCCGCCAGCGCCGGCGCGACTTCGCCACCCCCGAGAACCTGCTCGCGGTCGTGACCCTGCTGGAGTACGCCGCCGACGTCCACCGCCTGCTCTGGGGCGAGTACGCCGCCGTCGGCGCCGAGGCCCTGCGCCACCCGCTGGCCGCGATCGCCGCCCGCTGCGAGCGCGAGCTGGCCTTCCCGCAGTTCGCCGGGATCCGCGGCCAGGCCCAGCACATCATCGACCAGCACGAGACCGCCGCGCTGGAGGCCCAGGTGGCCGAGCGGCTCATCCCCGGCGCGAACAGCGCCTACGAGGAGCTGCTCGCCTGGCGGGCGCGCTACCGGTCGCTGCGCCTGCTCCACCGCTCCCAGCACCATCTCGAAGGAGATGTGCTTGGCGCCGACCCCGACCGCGACAGCTACCTGTACCAGCTCTGGCTCTACTACGAGCTGATCGACCTGCTCAGCCGCGACGGGGCGCTCCAGAGCTGGGACCGCGAGACGACCGAAGTCGTCTTCCGCTGGGGCGCCGGCGACAGCGCGCAGCTCTACCGACTTCAGCACGACCGGGCCATCCCGGACGACCTGCGGGTCTGGCGGCGCGGGCCGGGGGTGCGGCCGGACCTCTACATCTGCCGGTTGGACCGGCAGGAGGTCCGCGACGACGACGGCGCGCTGATCTGGCGCGAGCCGGGCTATCTCCTCGACGCCAAGTACTACCGGCCGCACGACGACGACCCCAAGGCGCCCGCCGGCCCGATCAAGCGCATGATCGCCGACCTGCAGCTCACCGGCGAGCGCTACGGCGCGCTGCTCTTCGCCTTCCAGGGCACGGCGCCGGAGGCCCCGGGCGAGCGCGTCGCGCCGGAGTGGCGCAAGGCGCAGCTGGTCGCGCCGGACAGCGAGATCCGGCTGTATCAGATCCGCCCGCAGGGCGCGGCCGACTCGCAGCCCCTCGAGCGCGCGCTCAGGGCGCTCCTCGACGACGTCCACGAGCGGCTGCGCGAGCGGGTGCCGGTGCGCTGCCACGGGGTCTTCCTGGACACGCTCACCGCCAACGCGCACGGGAGGCTGGCTGGGGCGGTGCCCCTGCACACCCGCTACGGCGCGCTGCACGAGCAGGATCTCAGCGACCTGCTGCTCTGCCCTAAGCCGCACGTCGCCCCCTGGCGAGTAGATCTCGTTAGCGTCACGCGGGACTGCTGCGCGAACCCGGCGCTGTGCCACATCGCGCGCCAGCCGGGAGTCGCTCCCCCGCGGCGGCTCACCGCGCTCGAGGAGATCGCCGAGGCTCTCAGGCACACCGCGCCGGGCGGGGAGGACGAGGACGTCGCGACGGCCGCGACCGAGCAGGTGATGCGGATCACCAGGCGCTACGCGCAGCTGCTCCAGCCGCGGATCGACGACTACCGGCAGTGGATCCGCGAGCGGCTGGAGATCGACGACCTGTTCGACACGACGCCGCTGCTCACGGACGTGCAGCGCGAGACGCTGGCGCTCGGGCGCTTCCTCTGGGAGCAGATCGAGCAGATCAGGGCCTCCAACTTCGCCGGCCCGGTGCTGCTCTTCACCGGCGTGCTCGAAGAGGTCTCCCGCGTCACTATCTACAAGCACAGCCCGCCGCTGTGCGACACGAACGGCCGCCCCCTCATGCGGACGCTCGGGACGATCGGCAACTGCAAGGGCTATGGCGGCAGGAACTGGCTGATCCTGGAGGACGCGATCGCGCGGGGAGGGCACTGGGACGAGCAGGTGACGCCCCACCAGCGGCTCCCGCTCAGCGACTGGGTCGACATGGTGCAGAGGATCGCATCGATCCGCAACGACGCCGCCCACAAGGCGCACGTCGAGCGCGGCGCCTTCCAGACGCTTGTCACGCTGTACTTCGGCAGCGCGCGCACGGGCCTCGGCGCCCTGAACGGGCTGCTCCTCGCCTGGCGCGCGTGAGCGAAGCTGCCGCCGCTCGCTCAGTCACAGGACTGATCGCTGATCGGTCCTCCGGCGATCCCGCGCTGGTAGCGCCCCTTCCTATAATGATCTTTGGGCCAGCGTGAATGGGCGCCTTCCTGGTCCGAGATGACATCCAAGCTACAGGAAAGGACTGTCAGCATGGCGGAGCGCTTCACCAAGATCACCCACACCAGCTGGGGGAGCAAGATCGCCAACTCGTTCCTCGGCGCGCTGTTCGGAGTGCTGCTGTTCCTCGGCTCGTTCGTGGTGCTCTGGCTCAACGAGGGCCGCACCGACTGGTCGGCCGTTGCCCGGCGCAGCACGCCGGTGGCCGGGGATACCGTGGACCGCTCGGCGGACGGGTCGTTCGTGTCTGTCACCGGGGCGCTGGCCTCGCCCGAGACGCTCGGCGACGAGCCGTACCTGCGCCCGGGGCCGTACATCCAGCTCGAGCGGGTGGTGGAGATGTACGCCTGGGTCGAGCGCAGGGAGAGCGAGACGCGCGACAACGTGGGCGGCAGCAGCACCACCGTCACCAACTACACCTACGAGAAGGAGTGGACCACCTCGCCCGGGGACTCGAGCCGCTTCGCGTACCCCTCCGGGCACGAGAACCCGGCCATGCCGGTCGAGGGGCGCACGGCCGCCGTCTCCCGGGCCAGCGTCGGCGCCTACCAGATCGACCTGGCCGAGATCGACCTGCCCGCCGCGGACCGGCTGACGCTGCGGCCGGAGATGGTGACGCTCGCGCCCGGGCAGCGGCTCGCTGACAATGCGATCTACATGGGCCGCGGCACCCCGAGCAGCCCGCAGATCGGCGATGTGCGCATCTCGTACCGGGCGCTCGCCGCCGGCACCAACGTCACCGCCTTCGGCACGCTGGCCGGCGACCGGCTCGTGCCCTACATGCACCGCGGCGAGCAGCAGTTCTACCGGGCGCTGACCGGGAGCCGCGAGCAGGCGATCGGCGCGCTGCGCAGCGAGTATGTGATCATGGGCTGGGTGCTGCGGCTGGTGGGCTTCCTGATGATGTGGATCGGCCTCAGCCTGGTCTTCGGCCCGATCAGCGCCTTCCTCGACGTGCTGCCGATCCTGGGCAGGCTGAGCGGCACCGCGATCGGCGCGCTGACGTTCGGCGTGTCGCTGGTGCTCACAGCGGTGACGGTGCTGATCGCGATCATCGCGCACAACATTGTGCTGCTGGCGGGGGTGCTCCTGCTGCTGCTCGCGGGGGTGTACCTGTGGTCGCGGGTGCGCCGGCCGGCGGCGCTGGCCGCGGGGTAGCGCGCCGCCGCGGGAGAATCTGTGGCGGGGGCCGGGAGCGGCGTATGCTCTCCCAGGCCCCCGCCTGACTCTGCGCGAAAGCCGCACAGCGCATCTACGGCGCGCCGCGGCCGAGCGTCTCCATAACCCTCGCGGCGCTGCGCCGGTCGCCGAGGTCCTGCCACAGCGCGAGGCTCCTGCTGCACAGCGCCAGCCCGCGCTCCTCGTCCCCGTGCTGGAGCGCCAGGCTCCCCATGTTGCCGAGCACCTGCGCGAGGCGCCGGCGGTCGCCGAGCTCGGTGGCGAGGCGCAGGCTCTCCTCGTACAGCACCCTGGCCCGCGCGTACTCGCCTAGCTCGAAGGCCAGCTCGCCCAGGTCGTTCAGCACGCACGCCAGGTTGTTCTTCGCGCCCAGCCTGTCGAACATCGCGCGGCACTCCTCGAGCAGCGCCCGCGCGCGGTCGTAGGCGCGGCGCCGCTGCGCCAGGAGCGCCAGGTCATGCGTGGCCAGCGCCGTGCCGCGGCTGTCGCCCAGATCCCGGTAGCGCGCCAGCGACTCCTCGGCAAGCTCGGTCGCCCGGTCGTAGTCCCCCTGCTGCATCACCATGGTGGCGAGGTTGTGCAGCGCGAGGGCGATGCCGACCCGGTTGCCGGCCGCCTGGTGGATGGCGAGCGCCTCCTGCTGCAGGGCGATCGCGCGGTCGAGGTCGCCCTGGTAGAGAGTCACGAGCGAGAGGTTCAGCAGCGAGTTGGCGATGCCGTGCGGCCGCTGCAGCTGCTGGGTGATGGCCAGGCTCTCCTGGTAGCAGGCCTTGGCACGCTCGTACTCGCCGAGGTTCAGCGCCAGGTTGCCGGCGCCGTGCAGGGCGAGCCAGCGGTCCTCCGGCGCGTCCCCCGGGCGGCGTGCGAGCGCCTGCTCCAGCCACTGCAGCCCCTCGGTCCAGTGGCCGCGCATGTCCCAGAACCGCCAGAGGCGGCCGGCCATCCGCAGCCCCGGCGCGACGTCCTCGTCCTGCGACAGGTGCCAGGCTAGCCCGGCGCGCAGGTTGTCCAGCTCGCGCTCCAGCCGGTCCAGCCACTGCTCCTGCTCGCCGCTCCAGAGGTGCGGCTCGGACCGCTCGACCAGCCGCAGGTAGAAGTCGGCGTGGGCGCGCCGCGCCGCCTCCGCCTCGCCGCTCTGCTCGAGCTGCTCCAGCCCGTACTCCCGGATCGTCTCGAGCATCCGGAACCACGGCTCGCCGCCCGCCGCCGTGTCCTGCCACAGCAGGCTCTTGTCGACTAGCGACGCGAGCCCTTCGACGACGTCGATCTCGAGCTCCCCGGCGGCGCAGATGGCCTCGATCGCCTCCAGCGTGCACCCGCCGATGCAGACGCACAGGCGTCTGAAAAGCTTCTGCTCGTCCTCGGTCAGCAGGTCGTAGCTCCAGGCGATGGTGCTCCGCAGCGTCTGCTGCCGGGCCGGCGCGTCGCGCGGGCCGCCGGTGAGCAGCTTCAGCCGGCTGCCGAGCCGCGCCAGCAGCGCCTCAGGCGGAAAGAGCGTGCTGCGCGCGGCGGCGAGCTCGATCGCCAGCGGCAGCCCGTCGAGGCGCTGGCAGAGCTCGGCGACGGCCGGCGCGTTCGCGTTCGTGAGCGCGAAGCCGGGCCTGGCCGCCGCCGCGCGCTCGGCGAACAGCTGCACCGCCGCCGACTGCGCCAGGAGCTCGTCGGCGGTGGCGTGCCCGCCGTCTGGCACGGGGAGCGGGTGCACGGCGAACACGTGCTCCCCGCGCACGCGCAGCATCTCGCGGCTGGTCACGAGCGCCTTCAGGCCCGGGCACGACGAGAGCAGGTCCGCCACTAGCCCGGCCGCCGGGATGACCTGCTCGAAGTTGTCGAGCACCAGGAGCATGCGCCGGGCCCGCAGCCCCTCTCTGAGGCGCTCGAGCCGCGGCCGGCCGCCCTCCTCGCCGATCCCAACCGCGTCGGCGATCGTGTGGACGACGAGGGCCGGGTCGCGGATGGGGACCAGGTTGACGAACACCGCCCCGTCGTCGAACTGGTCCTCGAGCCTGGCCGCCACCTCCACGCCCAGGCGGGTCTTCCCGGCGCCTCCCGGCCCGAGGAGCGTCAGCAGGCGCGCGTCGGGGCGCAGCAGGAGCTGCTGGAGGCCCCAGACCTCCTGGTCGCGCCCGATCAGGCGCGTCAGCGGGATCGGCAGGCTGCTGGTGGGCGGTTCGGCGGCCAGGTCGGGCTGGTCCTCGCCCGGCTCGGCGCGCGACAGGCGGATGAAGTGCGGGCGCTCCTCCGGCGGGATGCCGAGCTCCTCGGCCAGCCGCGCGGCGATCTGGTAGGACGGGCGGCGCTGGCCGCCCTCGATCTTGCGGATCGTCTGCGTCGCGCAGCCCACGCGCTCGGCCAGCGCGTCCTGGGTCAGCCCGTGCTCCTGCCGCAGCTGCTTGAGCCGCCCCCCGAAGGTGGATGGGTTCCTCATACGCCCTCCGAAGGAGTCCTTGTCCCGGGAGGCGGCGCCGGTGGGTCGCGCGCCTGCGAGGCCATTGTAGCGTCTCGCCGCCGCGGATGCCATTGGTCGAAGGGTGTAACGCGCCCGCGCGTGTGGCGCCGGAGTACCTCTATTGTATCTCTTCAGGCGCTTCTCTGCGCTGCCGCCGCGTGCTGTAATTGGGCAGGACTGACGCGGTGGCCTCGCCCCGCGAAAGCAAAAGAAGAAGATGAGTTGTTAGGCCGAGGCAAGGACGAAAGGACTGAGCTTTATGACCATCGCGATGCAGCCCGCCACGAGCCGCCTGGGGCTCACCGACCTCCATCGCGAGGCGCTGGGCTCGCGGCTGGCCGGCAAGCTGATCACGCCCGACAGCCCCGACTACGACGCGGCGCGTGCCCTGCTCTACTTCAACGTCGACCGCCGCCCGCTGGCGATCGTGCGGGCCGCCGACGCGGACGATGTGGCCGAGGCGCTGTGCTTCGCCCGCGCCTTCCGCCTGCCGCTCGCCGTGCGCAGCGGCGGCCACAGCCTGGCGCACCTGAGCGTGATCGACGACGCCGTCGTGATCGACCTGTCGGGCATGAAGCGCGTGATCATCGACCCCGTGGCGCGCACCGCCCGCGTCCAGCCGGGCGCCACCTCCGGCGACCTCGCCGGGCCGGCGAGCGCCCACGGCCTGGCGCTCTCCACCGGCGACACCCACTCGGTCGGCATGGGCGGGCTGACGACCGGCGGCGGCATCGGCTTCATGGTGCGCAAGTACGGCCTGGCTATCGACAACCTGCTCGCGGCGCAGGTCGTCACCGCCACCGGCGATATCGTCACCGCCAGCGCCGACGAGCGCCCGGATCTCTTCTGGGCGATCCGCGGCGGCGGCGGCAACTTCGGCATCGTGACCGAGTTCACCTTTCGCCTCGCGCCCGTCGGGCAGATCCTCGGCGGCGAGCTGCTGCTCCCGGCCAGCCGCGAGGTCCTCCGCGGCTACCTCGACTATGTGGCGGACGCGCCGGACGACCTCACGACGATCGCGAACCTCGTGCACGCGCCGCCGTTCCCGCACGTGCCGCAGGAGCGCGTCGGCGAGCTGGCCCTGTCCATCCTCGTCTGCTGGACGGGGAGCGTCGAGGACGGCGAGCGGGCCCTGGCGCCGCTGCGGGCGCTCGCCGCGCCGATCGCCGACGCCGTGAGCCCGATGCCCTACCCGGACATCTACAGGTTCACCGCGCACCAGGCCGCCCCGCACGGCGCGTCCATCCGGTCGATGTTCGCCGATGAGCTGAGCGACGCCGCGCTCGATGCGGCGCTGGAGGCCATGGCGTGCGCGAGCTCGCCGTTCAGCCTGGTGCAGTTCCGCGGCCTCGGCGGGGCCGTGACGCGCGTCGCTAGCGACGCCACCGCCTTCGCCCACCGCGCCAGGCGCTACTTCGTGGCGATCATCGGGCTGTGGCTGGATGCCAGCGAGGACCCCGCCGCTCACACCGGCTGGACCGAGTCGCTGTGGCGGGCCATCCACCCCGAGGGGTCAGGCGTGTACGTCAACTTCCTGGAGAACGAGGGCCCGGACCGCGTGCGCGACGCGTACCCGCCGGACACCTTCGCGCGGCTGGTGGCGATCAAGCGCAAGTACGACCCGCGCAACATCTTCCGCTTCAACCAGAATATCTCGCCGCAGCTCGGGCAGCGCGCGCCGCAGCCCATCGGCGGGCGACCGGCGCCGTCCTGATGCGCGCGGGCGGCGCGGGGAGGGCAGCACAGGCTGTCGCCCCCGCTCGCTTGGTTGCTGGGCGTTTCCCGGCGGTGCACAAACCACTACGCCACTCCAGGTGCCTCCCCACTATACTTCGTGCCATCGGTTGCGAAGAAATCGCACACAACACTTGGAGGCTCATAATGAACGCGCTGCGGCTCTTCCCCAAAATGGTCATCGTGCTCGGCATCGCCTTCGCTGTCGCCGGCCTGGTCGTCGCTGGTGCTGGTCTCTACATCCGCATGTTCGTCGGTCAGCAGCTGGCGGCCCAGCAGATCGTCACTCCTGAGGACGCCACGATCCCGAACGCGCCCGTCAACAGCATCGCCACCGCGCTCAGCATGGCCGACATCATCCAGCGGCACGCCGCCGCCAGCTCGAACGGCCTGACCTACTCGCAGATGGGCCGCTTCGCGGTCGAGAGCGGCGACCCGGCCGGCACCAACGACCCCGCCCTGGCCCTGAAGGACACCAACGGCAACCCGGTCGCCAACCAGGCGCGCAACACGCAGCTGACGGCGGCTAGCCTGGTGACCTCGCTGAGCCTGTCGGCGATGGCGATCGGCGCCTCCTACGGGGCGATGGCGCTGGGCGTTGCCTTCACGGTGCTGGGGGCGGTGCTGGCGGGCCTGGGCTACGCGCTCCTCGGCCTGATCACTCCCGAAGTCGCCCGGCGCTACGGCCTCCACCCGGTCACGGCCTGACCACCAGACGTCGTCCGCCGCGCATCGCGCGAGCCGCTTCCCCAGCCCTGTGCATCTGCACGGGGCTGGGCTTTTTTTGTGAGCGAAGGGCGCCGGCCCGCCCGGGAACGCCTGGCGCGGTGGCCGCGCCCTCGCACCCCGCCTGGCTTTGGGAAAGCCCCCCGGAGGCGATCACGCCGGCCCGCCCGCATCCGGCGCCCCGGCCCCCTCCAGCGCGTAGGCCAGCGCCTGCCCCAGCGTCATGTCGCGCCCCTCGGCCCACGCCGCCTGGAACAGCCCGTCGTCCAGGCGCCCGCGCACCTCCGCCAGAATGCGGTGATACTCCGGCCTGTTGCTCGGCTGCAGGAAGGTGCCCATGCGCTCGTGCTCGGCCTCGGCCGCGCCCAGCAGCCGCGCCGCCCGCCGGAAGGTGCCCTGGCGCGGGGCGCCGCCGGCCACCAGCGACCCCGCCATCGTGATGATCGCGTCCGCGATGTCGTTCCGGTCCTGCCGGTCGCGCGCGAGCAGCAGCCCCTGGTGGGCCAGCTGCCAGGCGCGCTCGGCGTCGCCGGCGTGCTGCGCGAGGAAGGCGAGGTTCCCGTACATGTAGTGGATGCGGCCGGCCTCCCCCGTCCGCTGGCACACCGCCAGGCACTCCTCGTACACCTGCCGGGCGCGCGCGTCGTCCCCGTTGACCCGGGCGATCTCGCCGATGATGTTCAGCGCCTGGGCGATGCCGGGCAGGTGCCCCAGCGCCCGGAACGCCGCCAGCCCCTCTTCGGCGAGCGGCAGCGCGGCGTCGGGCTCGTGCAGCAGCGTGTAGCCCAGGAAGCTGAGCGCCCAGGCGGCCTGGAGCGCGTCGCCGAGCTCGCGGGATCTGTCGAGCGCCCACCTGATCAGCCGCCGCCCGGCGTCGAGATCCTGGAACCAGGCCAGACGGCCGGCGCTGATCAGGAATCTGGGGTGGTGCGCCGCCGGCGCCTCGTCGAGGCGCGCGAGCAGCTGCTGCGCCCAGCGGAACCCCTCGACGTGGTAGCCCTTGCCGTACCAGAACATGCCCGTCGCGGCCATCAGGCGCACGCCGAGCGTGACGCCGCCCTCGGCCGCCGCGGGGGCGCTCAGGCTCCACTCCAGGGCTGCGCGCAGGTTGTCCAGCTCGAGCTCGAACACCCGGCACCAGCGGTCGTAGCCTGCGAGCCGCAGCTCCGGCTCGGCGCGCTCGGCGAGTGCGACGAAGTACTCCGCGTGCCGCCGGCGCGTCGCCGCCGCCTCGCCGGACGCCTCCAGCCGCTCGCGGGCGTAGGCCTGGATCATATCCAGCAGCGCGAACCGCGGCTCGCCATCCGCCCCGTCCCGCTGCTGCACCAGGCTCTTGTCCACCAGCGACGCCAGGCAGTCGAACACATCGGTCGACAGCCCCTCGGCGCAGACGGCCTCGATCGCCTCCAGCGAGCGCCCGCCGTGGAAGACCGCGAGCCGCGCGAACAGCCGCTGCTCGTCGGCGCTCAGCAGGTTGTAGCTCCAGGCGATCGTGTCGCGCAGCGTCCGCTGGCGCGGCGGGGCGTCGCGTGAGCTGCCGGCGAGCACCTGAAACGCGGCGTCTCCCGCAGCGTCCTCCAGGCGCGCCAGGAGCGCCTGCGGGGTGAGCAGCTTGCAGCGGGCGGCGGCCAGCTCGATCGCCAGCGGCAGGCCGTCGAGGCGGATGCAGATGCGCGCGATGGCCGGCGCGTCGGCGTCGGTCGCCTCGAAGCGCGGCCGCACCATCTGGGCGCGTCGCACGAAGAGCATGCCCGCCTCGGACTCGGTGAGGCGCTGCGCCGAGACGGCGCCCGCGTCCGGCAGCGTCAGGGGCGGCACCGTGTACTCCTGCTCGCCGGAGAGGTGCAGCGGCTCCCGGCTGGTGACGAGCGCCTTGAGGCGCGGGGCGGACGCCAGGAGCTCGGAGAGGAGCGGGGCCGCCGCGATCACATGCTCGAAGTTGTCGATCAGCAGCAGCAGCTCGCGCCGGGCGAGCACGCGCTTCAGTGTCTCCAGCAGCTCCCCCGGCCCGTGCTCGACCACGCCCAGCGCCCCGGCGATCGCCTTCATCACCAGGGCGTGGTCGGCGAGCGGCGCCAGATCGACGAAGCAGACGCCGTCGGCGAACGTGGGCGCGATCGCCTCCGCCAGCTGAAGCGCGAGCCGCGTCTTGCCGGTCCCCCCGGCGCCGGTGAGGGTCAGCAGGCGCGACCTGCCCAGCAGCTGCTCCACTTCGGCGAGCTCGCGGCTGCGCCCGATGAACGGCGCGGTCTGGGCTGGGAGCCGGTGCCCGGCCGCTGGCAGCGGCGCGCGCTCGCGCCCGTCGGGCAGCAGGCCGAGGCTCTGGGCGTATGCGATCGCCTGCGTCCGGCTCCTGACCCCCAGCTTCCCGTAGAGCTGGCGGTTGTACCACTTGACGGTGTGCAGGCTCAGGTGCAGGTCGTCGGCGATCTGCTGGTCCGTCATCCCGGCTGCCAGGCGCTGGAGGATCGCGGTCTCGCGCTCGTGCAGGCGCTCCGGCGGCGGCGCTTCGTCTTCCATGCTCACGCTCCCAGGCCGGCGAGCCGGCTTCTTGACGACGGAAGAGAAGAGTGGTCGCGGGCGTATTCTACGCCACCCGGCCGAACTTTTCTATCCGCGCCTCCATTCTTTCGAGGGGAGACGCGCCCGGCCGGCCTGCCTATATTTGAGGGGCAACAGCAGCACGGGCAGCGATGTCATTTGCCCGGCATTTATTGAGGAGGTAACACAATGACAGCGACCGCACCGGCGTTCAACCCGGTAAGGTACAAGGAGACGACCCGCGCCCAGTGGCAGGACGCGGCGGAGGCGTGGCACCGCTGGGGCCCGACGCTCAGCGCGTGGCTCGGACCGGCCACCGAGACGATGCTCGACATGGCCGGCATCACGGCCGGCAGCCGCGTCCTGGATGTGGCCGCGGGCGCGGGGGAGCAGACCATCAGGGCCGCGCGGCGCGTCGGGCCGAGCGGCTCGGTGCTGGCCACCGACATCGCGCCGAACATCCTCGCCTACGCCGAGGAGGCGGCGCGGCAGGCCGGCCTGACCAACGTGTCGACGCAGGTCATGGACGGCGAGAACCTCGAGCTGGAGGAGGGCGCGTTCGACGCCGTGATCTCCCGCGTCGGCCTGATCTACTTCCCCGACCAGCACCGGGCGCTCACCGGGATGCGCCGCGTGCTCAAGCCCGGCGGGGCGGTCGCGGCCATCGTCTACTCGACCCCCGAGAACAACCGGTTCTTCTCGATCCCCGTGTCGATCATTCGCCGCCGCGCCCAGCTCCCGCCGCCGCTCCCGGGCCAGCCCGGCCCCTTCAGCCTCGGCGCGCCGGGGGTGCTCGAGGAGGCCTTCCGCGCGGCCGGGTTCCGCAACGTTCAGACCCGCCGCGTCGCCGCGCCGCTGCGGCTGCCATCCGCCGCGGAGTGCGTCCGCTTCGAGCGCGAGTCGTTCGGCGCGCTGCACCAGATGATGGCCGGCCTCGACGAGCGGGAGCGCGAGGACACGTGGCGGGAGATCGCCCGCGAGCTGGCGCAGTACGAGGGCGCCGGCGGCTTCGAGGGGCCGTGCGAGCTGCTGATCTGCGCCGGCGTCAAGTAGGGGACGGGCGCTGTTCCAACAGAGCGCGTGTGCGGCGGCGGGGGTTCAGGGGAGGCGAGGCCATCCCGAGCTCCCGCCGCCGCATCTATTCATAGCCGCCCTGGGGCTGATACACGCGCACGTAGTCGACGGCGAACTCGCGGGGGTACGGGGCGCGCTGGTCGCCGCCCGGCCGCTCGAAGATCGAGAGCATTAGCTGGAGCGGGTAGGCCGGCGACTGCTCGATGCGCCTGAGGAGCTGGTCGTCCACGAAGTAGTCGATGTGCCGCGGCGTCCACTCCACCGCGTAGCGGTGGAACTGCGTCGCATCGATCGGCAGCGGGTCGCAGTAGAACGCCTCGCTCAGCGCCGGGTCGCCCCACGGGTGCACGCCCGAGCAGACGACGGCCGAATGTTCCGCCAGGTCCTTGCCGAAGACCTCGAACACCGCGATCTCGCCGCTGTGCGCGGGGACGTCCTCGTAGCCGATCATCCAGAGCGATACGTGGACCCCGGCCGTGGCGCAGCAGCGGGCGCGGCACTCGATGTAGCCGTACTGCGGGGTGTACAGCCGCACGTTCGTCTGCGCCTCGCGGACCACCAGCTGCGGGCTGAACTGGAGCTGGCCCTGGCGGCTGCCGACCGGCCCCGCGAAGAGCCCGGTCTGCACCGACGACGCCTTGATCTCGCCGTCGAACTCGGGGCACCAGGGCTGCTGGTCCTCGGTGATCTGCAGGACGAGGCAGCTATCGCGGAGCTGGTAGTTCGGCGCCGACCGGCTGCGGGAGCTCCACTGCGGCAGGTAGTAGGGCACCCACTTCGCCAGGTCGAGGCCGGCTCCGTCGAACTCGTCGTGCCACTCGAGGACGTAGCCCGCTTTCTCGGGCGTGCCCCGCAGGGTGTCCTGGGCCATCGCGCACCTCAGCGCTCCGCAAACGGCTCTTCTCCCAGACCGGCGTACGATGCTGCGGCCCTGTCCCGGCCGCTGGGGCGGCGATGGGCGGCCGCTTTCGGGGATGCCTCGAAACGGCCGCTGAAAAAGAGTAGCGGCGCAGCTGGAGTTCCAACCGCACCGCCTCTGTTCTGTCTGGCTCCCCGACCTGGATTCGAACCAGGAACCTACTGATTAACAGTCAGCCGCTCTACCGTTGAGCTATCGGGGACTGCACTCGCTAATTATACACACCTCTGCGCAGCTGTCAAACCCCTTTTTTCTGAATCCTTGACAGAAGGTACGCGGTGGCCTCCCCCGCTCCCCATGAAGGGCCGCAGCCCTCCACACCTCCTCCCGCCTACGCCGGTGGTTCGTCCTGCACCCGGCTTGTTCCGCAGGCACTTCTGCAGGCGCTCCGCCCTGCACCACCCGCGCCAGGGCCTGCGGCCCTGGACCCGCAAGGGAGCGAGTCCCGTGCCCGTCTGCCCGTTGTCAGGCCCATCTACACCGATGCCCGTGCCTCAGGCACAGACTGATGCGCTGCAACGCAACGGGCAGTGCGATTAGGACGAGCGGCTGGTGTGCTGAGGCATGACAACGGGCGGGCGAGGGGAGGTGGCGCCGCTTGCGGGGATGGTTCGGAAGGGGCTGCATAGCCCCATACGGCGGGGGAGAGCGTGAGAGGGGGCGCAACCCCTCTCGCCCTCAAGCACACCGCACCGCGTACCTCACTGAAGTATAAT
>CALJIC010000215.1 GCA_937974195.1 uncultured Roseiflexaceae bacterium
AGCGGGCCGCCGCGGCCGGGCGCGCTGCCGAGCCGCTGCCGCTCTGCTTCAGCCACGGCGACTTCACCTACACGCAGCTCATCTTCGACGGGGCGCGCACGGGCCTGGTCGACTTCGACACGGTCTGCCAGGCTGAGCCGGCGCTCGATCTGGGGCAGTTCCTGGCGTACCAGCGGCTGGCCATCCACAGGAACCAGCGCCCCGAGGCGCCCATGCCCGCCGCGGCGGTCGACCGGCTCTGCGACGGCTTTTTCGACACCTACGCGGCGGCGATGGGCGTGAGCGACGTGCGCCGCCTGCGCGCCCGCGTCCGCGTCTACGAGATCCTGATGCTGCTGCGCCTGGCCGTCCACAGCTGGCAGAAGCTGAAGGTCAGCCGCCTGGAGCACGCCACAGCGCTGATCGAGGAGCGTATCGCATGGCTACACTAGCTGAACAGACCTCGGCGGCCGCCATCTGGCAGGGCCTCGCCACGTTTGCCGCGCTGCCGGACTGGCTGAACGCCGCGACCGACCCGGAGACGGTCGTCCGCTCGCTGTCGCGCGCCGTGCCCGAGCTCGCGTCCGGCGAGCTGGCCATCCAGGAGTGCGACATCGGGCACGTGCGCATCAAGCGCGACGTCTGGACCGGCGTCTACGCGCTGAGCGTGGCGCGGGCCGGGAGCGACCAGCCCACCACCGTCGAGCTGCGCGGCACGATCCTTCCGCCCGGCTACCCGGCGCCGGCCGAGGTGTCGGGCAGCGGCGCGGCGTTCGGGGCCGAGGGCTGGCGCGCCTTCCTGCCGGACCTGCGGCTCGCGCTGGAGCTGCGGCCGCCGGACGAGGCCCTGCCGTCGCTGCCGATCCTCACCGATCCCGAGCGGGCGCGCGAGCTGCTGGAGCGCAGCATCCGCGCTGCCTCGCCGGCCTACCGCGACCTGCGGATCGAGTCGTGCGAGCCGAAGGTGATGCGCTACACCCCCGGCAGCCGCTGCACGATCCTCTACCGCCTCACCTACCCGGCCGGCCTGGCCGAGAGGCGCGGCTGGCCGGAGCTGGTCGTCGCCAAGACCTACCGGGGCGGCAAGGGCCGGCATGCCTACGCCGGCATGCGCGCGCTCTGGGACGCGCCCTTCGCGAAGAGCGGCGGCGTGGCCCTCGCGGAGCCGCTGGCCTTCCTGCCGGACCTCAACGTGCTGGTGCAGGGCCCGATCCGCGAGGAGCAGACGCTGCAGCGGCTGATCGAGACGGCCGTGCGGCGCGGGTCGCCCGAGACGGACGAGGCGCTCGCCATGTTCGTCAGCAAGACGGCCGCCGGCCTGGCCGGCCTGCACCGGTCGGGGGTGCGCTTCGGCGACGTGCGGACGTGGGACGATGAGCTGGCCGAGGTGCGCGGTGTGGTGGACACGCTCGCCAGCGCCGTCCCGCCCATCGCAGAGGCCGCCGCGCCGCTGCTGGCGTGGCTTGAGGCGCGGGCCGCCGGCGTCCCCGCGGACCCGGTGGCGACGGCGCACGGCACGTTCCGGCCGGGGCAGGTGCTGCTCCACCAGGGCGAGATCGGCTTCATCGACTTCGACAGCTTCTGCCAGGCCGAGCCGGCCCTGGACCTCTCGCTGTTCCTGCGGCGCACGAAGGACATCGCGCTGTCCGCGCCGGACGCCGAGGGCGGCCCGTCCGGCCGGGCGACGCAGGCCGCGCTGCTCGCGCGGGCCGAGGCGATCTGCGAGCACTTCCTGCGCGAGTACGAGGCGCACAACCCCGTGTCGCGTGAGCGTATCGCGCTGTGGGAGGCGCTCGACCTGTTCACGCTCGTGCTGCACTCCTGGACCAAGGTCAAGCCCGAGCGACTGTCGAACGCGATGTTTGCGCTCGAGCACCATCTGCACAAGCTAGGCCTCTAGGCCGCGTTTACAGCACTGCCGGTGGCACGGCGGCGCGCTTTGCGCTCTGCACCCTGTTGTCGAAAAGTTCCGCGTCAGCCCGTTTTCGTTGTTAGTCAGCGGCTGATCGCACTATTGCGAGGAGGTACTTCGATGTCCGTCGCATCGCTGGAGGTGGGAGGCTCACAAAGCGACCAGCAGGGGTCGCTGGAGCGATTCGCTGAGCTGCCGGGGTGGCTGGTTGCGATCGTCCAGCCGACGACTGTCCGCGCGGCGCTCGCCCGGGCGATCCCCGCCTTCGGCGCGCTCCAGCAGTGCGAGGTCGCGCGCGTGCGCATGAAGAAAGACCGCTGGACCGCCCTCTACCGGCTCACGCTCGCAGGGCCTGACGGCGCGCAGCGGCGGCTGCAGATCCAGGGGACGCTGCTGCCGCCCGGCGCGCCTGAGCCACCGGACGCCGGGAGCGAACTGGCGCCCGGCGAGGAGGGGTGGCGGCGCTATGTGCCGGAGCTGCGGCTGCTGCTCGAAACGCTGCCGGAGGAGGCCGCGCTGCCCGCGCTCGAACCTCTGACCGACCCCGCCCAGGCCGCCGCCATCCTGGAGCGCGCCCTGCGCGCCCTGCCGCAGTACCGCGGCCTCGCGGTCCAGACGTGCGCGCCGCGCGTGGTCCGCCAGAAGCCGGGCAGCCGCTGCACGATCCTGTACGATCTGACCTACCGCGACGGCTCCGCGGGGCCCACGCCGGTGGTCGCGAAGGCCTACAAGGGCGGCAAGGGCAAGAACGCCCACGCCGCCATGCGCGCGCTCTGGGAGTCGCCCCTGCGCGCCAGCGGCAGCGTGGCGATAGCCGAGCCGCTCGGCTACCTGCCCGAGCTGAACACGGCGCTCCAGGGGCCGGTGCGCGAGGAGCAGATGCTCAAGGACCTGATCCGCGCGGCGATGCGGACCGGCGCGCCGGACCTGCGGGCCGAGCTCTCCGGCGCCATGCGCAAGACCGCCGCGGGGATCGCGGCGCTGCACCGCTCGGGCGCGCAGTACGGGGAGCCGCACACCTGGGCGGAGGCGCTCGACGACGTGCAGGACACGGTCGGGCAGCTCGGCGCGGTGTTTCCGCAGCTTCAGGCGGCCGTCGCGCCGCTCCTGGCGCGCCTCGAGGCGCTCGCCGAGGCGCATCCACCCGACCCGCTGGCGCCGTCGCACGGCAGCTTCCGCCCGGCGCAGGTGCTGCTGGCGGGAGGGGATGTCGCCTTCATCGACTTCGACAGCTTCTGCCAGGCCGAGCCGGCGTTCGATCTGGCGCTGTTCCTGTCCGCCGTGAAGAATATCGGCCTGAGCGAGCCGCACGAGGAGGAGAGCAGCGAGGACGACGACGCGCTGGACCCCCAGGCCCGCGAGGCGCTGCTCGAGCAGCTGGACCTGATCTGCGAGGAGTTCCTCGCCGAGTACGAGCGCCACGCCCCGGTCTCGCGCGAGCGGGTCGCGCTCTGGGAGACGCTCGAGCTGCTCGACCTCGTGCTCACCTGCTGGACCAAGATCAAGCCGGTGCGGCTGGGCAACACGCTGGCGATGCTGGAGCGCCACCTCCGCGCAGGCGGGCTGCCGGGCTAGGGCGCGGGCTTCCGAAGCATGTGGTAGCACATGCTCACAGAGAGGTGGCTGAGATGAACCACAAGACGGCGGGCGTGCTCGCGGGGGATGCCGGCCTGGCAGGCATCCAGTGGCTGCTGCAGGGCGACGAGCCGCTGGCGGCGCTCCGCGGCTCGCTCTCGACGCTCCTGCCCGACCCTGAGCTGCTGCAGGGCTGCCGGCTGCACCGCGCCAAGTACAAGCCCAGGCGCCACCTCACTGCCTACTACGAGGCCACCGTCCGCGACCCGGCCACCGGCGCCGAGCAGATCCGGCACGTCGAGGCCGTCTGGCTGCCGCCGGGCTCCGCCGGCCCGCGAGGAGCGCCGGCAGACCAGGAGATCATGCAGGAGGAGCTGCGGCGGCGCGGGCTGTGCGCCCCCTTCCTGGGCCTCGCCGCCGAGGATGCTGCCTGGGGCCTGTGGCTGCGCGTCTCGCCGCTGGACGCCGAGTTCCCGCAGATCGCGTGCCTCTCTGACCCGGCGTACATCTCCGAGGCCTTGGCGCGCGCCACCGGCCGTCCGCTCCCCGCCGGCGGCTACACAGTGAGCATCGTGCGCTACCGCCCCGGCCAGCGGCACGTCCTGCGCTACGACCCGGCCTCCGCCGGCGGGCAGGCGGGGGAGGGCACGCTGTTCGCCAAGAGCTACAACAGCGACAAGGGCCAGCGCATCTTCTCCGTCGTCAGCAGCATCGAGGCGTGGCTGGCGGCGCAGGGCGCCGGGCTCCGCACCGTCCGGCCGGCCGCCTACATGGCCGCGGAGCAGACGGTGCTGTACCCCTGGGTCACCGGCACGCCGCTCACGAGCCTGCTCCAGTCCGGCCCAACTGCGGACGAGCTGCTTGTGCGCGCCGGCTCCGCGCTGCGGGTGCTGCACAGCGTCCCGCTCGACCTGGTGGAGCTCAAGCCGCACTCGCTGGCGAAGGAGATCAAGAGCATCGCCAGCGCCACCGAGCACATCCACACCCTCCTGCCCGAGACCGGCGCGCAGATCGACGCCATCCTCAAGCGCGCCGAGGCGCTCCACGACCGCATGCCGCACGAGCTGCCCGGATTCGCCTACGGCGACTACAAGTGCGACCACCTGTGGGTCACGCCGGCCGGCCTGACGCTGATCGACTTCGACACCTGCTACTTCTTCGACCCGGCGATCGACCTGGGCAAGTTCCTCGCCGACCTGCGCTGGTGGTACGACCAGTTCGGCCTGGCCGGCGTCGAGCGGGCGCAGGCGCACTTCCTCGACGGCTACACGGTGCCGCCGCAGCGCCTTGCGCGCGCCCGGCTCTACGAGGTGCTCGTGCTGGTCAAGACTACCGCCCGGCGCGTCAAGCTGTTCGACGGCGCCTGGGCGGAACGAACCGGCCGCCTGATCGCCGCAGCCGGACGGCTGCTGGACGATCTGGCGGCCGCGGTGTAGCCGGAGCATTACTTCTCCGCGATCGTGATCTTCGTCAGCGTCCCGGCCGGGGCCACGCTCGCCTCGACCTCCACCTTCAGCCGGCGCTGCGCCTGAGCGATGTCGTACTCCCACGCGATGTCCTCCGCGTCGTGCTTGAACTCGGTCACCGTCCAGCCGTTCTGCGCGAACGCCGCCTCGTAGAAGCGCCGCACCTCGTCCGCCGGACTGCCGGTGGCGTAGGTGTTCTCGTGCTTGATCACGCCGTCGTCCTCGTCCGCGTCGTAGTCGATGCAGGCCGCGTCGGCGAAGATCGGCAGGCCGGCGATGGTGACGCACTGGGCCGCTGGTGCCGGCTGAGCCGCCACTGGAGCTGGCTGGGCTGCCGCAGGCGCTGGCTGGGCTGCCGCAGGCGCTGGCTGAGCGGCCGTCGGAGCCGGCTGAGCCGTCGGCTGAGCGACGGTGGCCGTCGGCTGAGCGACAGTGGCCGTCGGCTGAGCGACAGTGGCTGTAGGTGCCGCAACGGTTGCTGTCGGCGCCACGACGGTGGCCGTGGGCTGGATGGCTGCGCTGGCCGGGGAGGGGCTGCCGCCCGCCGCCATACGCTGGGCGAACACCGCCGCCGCCACCAGGAGCAGCAGGGCGATCGGCCCACCGGCGAGCAGCATCCGCCGCCGGAGCAGCGCGCGCCGCTCCGCCTGCACGCTCGATACCGCGGGGGCGGGGGTCGCCGGAGCGGGCGTGATAGGAGTCTTTGGAGCGTGCGCCCGGGCGGGCTTGGACGCTGCCGGAGTATTGGCACGCTTGCGCTTTGTATGAGCCATGGTCCTCTCCTTCAAAGTAACGTGACCAATGTTCGATAGCGCAAGCTTACTCGCGAGGCCGCCCAACATGAATGAAGACAGCCGTCGCTCGGACGGCTGTCTTTGATCTATCTGCTGATCAGGGCTGATCTGGCGCGAGTGGCGCGCTGGCCGATCTCGGCTAGCGCACCGTCATCGGCATCACAATGTGGATGTAGCCGTCCGCGCCGACGGGCTTGAACACCGCGGGGTTCTGCGGCGTCTGCGTCTCCAGCGCGATCTGGGGCGTCTTGATCGCCCCAATTGCATCGGAGAGGAACTTGACGTTCAGCGCGATCTGGCCGCCCTCGCCGTGGACCATGCCGTCGATCGCGCCCTTGTTGTCCCCCACCTCGGCGGCGTTGGCGCTGATCAGCAGCTTGCCCGGCCCGAGCTCGCCGCCTGGCTCGAGCGTGAGCCGGACGATATTGGCCGAGGCAGTGGCGAAGTACGAGGCCAGCTTGACCGCCTTGGCCAGCTCCTGCGTGTCGAGCACCGTGCGGGTGAGGTGGCTGGTCGGGATCACCCGCTCGATGTCCGGGTACTTCCCGTCGATCAGGCGCGAGACCAGGTCGATGTTCTCGGTGTGGAACAGCACCTGGCCGCCGCCGGGCGTCACGGTCAGGTCCACGGTGCCCTCCACGTCGCCGATGATCCGCGCCAGCTCGCTCAGCGCGCGCGCCGGGATGATCAGCTCGTGCGACTCCGCCACCGGCTCGGGCAGCTCGATCGTGCGCTGCGCGAGGCGGAAGCCGTCGGCCGAGGCGAGGACGACGCGGTTGCCCCTGATGCGCATCAGCACGCCGGTGAGCACCGGGCGGGTGTCGTCGGTGGCGGCGGCGAACGCGATCTGGTCGATCGCCTCGCGCAGCACGTCCGGCGGGAACGACACGCTCGGCGCACGGTCGGCGACGGTCGGGATCACCGGGAACTCCTCGGCCTCGATGCCCTTGATGTTGGTCTCGAAGCGGGCGCAGGTGAGGTTGAGCGTCTGGGTGCGGGCGTCCAGCGTGAGGGTGATCTTGTCGTTCGGCAGGCTGCTCACCACGTCGGTCAGCAGCTTGGCCGGCACGGTGATCGCGCCCTCGCCCTCGATCTTGGCGCCGATCCAGCAGGTGATACCGATCTCGAGGTTCGTGGCTGCCAGCTTCAGGCGGCCGTCGTCGGTGGCGAGCAGAATATTCGAGAGCACTGGCAGGGTGCTCTTGCCGGCGACGGCGTGGCCGACGATTGCCAGGCCGCGCTTGAGATTCTCCTGAAGACAGGACAGCTTCATAAATTGCTCCTTCCGAAGAGGAGAACCATCACTTACAAGCTATTCGTGGAGTGCTGAATTATAGCACATCGCGGGCGCCGGGATGACGCCCCGCGGTGGGGTCGGGGAGGCGCAGATTCTCCAGCATCTCCGCTTCTTCTGCACCTCCGCGCGGCAGGCGCCGCAGCGCCGCGCACCTCGTATCGGGTATAATGGCCGCACCAGCCCCGCAGCCCAACGAGCCTGGACGGAGAGGTGCACCCGTGAGCGCTGCCGTCAAAGACATCAGCCGGCAGGAGATCTCCGCCGCCGGCCAGACGTTGGCCCGTGCGTTTCGGAGCGACCCGCTCTACGCCTACATTTTTGGCAGGCAGGAGCACTACGACCGCGTCGCGCCGTGGATGTTCTCCACCTGGACGCGCTGGTCCGTGCTGTACGGCAAAGCGTGGGCCACGCCCGGCATGGAGGCCGTCGCCCTGCGGCGGATGCCGGGGCGCTTCCGCGTGAGCCTGTGGAGCCTTCTGCGCACCGGCATGCTGGCGACCCCTCGCCGGCTGGGCGCAGAGGCGATGGGGCGCTTCGACGTCGTCATCCGCCTGCTCGAGGAGAAGCACGCGCAGATCATGGGCGGGGCGCCGCACTGGTACTGCTGGGTGCTCGGCGTCGTGCCTGAGAGGCAGGGCCAGGGGATGGGCGGCGTGCTGATGCGCCACACCTTCGCACACGCGGACCGCGACGCGCTGCCCTGCTATCTGGAGACTACATCCGAGCACAACGTTCGCATCCACGGCAGCCAGGGGTACGAGGTGCGCGACACGCTGCGGGTGCCCGGCTCCGACGTCACGCTCTACCTGATGGTGCGCCCGCCGCAGCCGCCCGCCGGCTAGCGCGAGGCGACCTCCGGCCGCTCAGGGCTCGCTGGGCTGCAGCTCGGGCGGGAACCGGCGCAGCCTGCGCTGGTCATCGAGGCAGACCAGCTCGACCTCGGCCTCGGCGATCAGCTCGCCGCCGCGCTCCACCCGCTGGTCGAAGATGCCCCGGTAGGGCGAGGCCAGCCGGAAGCGCGAGACCACCTCCAGCTCATCCCCCAGCGTCGCGGCGCGCCGGAACTTGATGTTCATCGCGTAGACCGCGATGTTGTACCCCTCGCGGTTCAGGTCGCGGATGCTCTTGCCGAGCATGCCGACGTACTCGCTGCGGCCGCGCTCCATGTACTTCAGGTAGTTGGCGTGGTAGACCACCCCCAGGCAGTCGGTGTCCTCGTAGTAGACCTTGACCGCGAGACGGTGCTCCATCGGCTCTTCCTCACAGGCATGTATTGCGCTGGCCTCGCCTCCGCACCCTGAAGGGGTGTTGGGCGAAGCCTCTTCTCGCTCTTTTCCGGCGCGCTGGCGTTGCCCGCGCTTACGCGATGCTCCGCCTCCACATCTGTATGGAGGGGTTTGGGGAGGCTTCGCCTCCTCGGAATTCCCCGCGGCAGGTGCCGCAGCACCGTACCATAATAAGCGGTGTTAATCAGAACCCCCACGTCCGCTTAGCGGAGGAGGGGGTTCGTCGCATCGGGAGCTGCGGCGTCTAGCGGTCGCGGCTCTCACTCGGGCCGCGGCCACCGCGCTGTCGCGGTACCTCTCGAGGCGCCTCGTGACGCCGCGCCCCGGCGCTGTGATGCGCTGCGCGGCCGCTCGCGAAGGCCTCGGCGCGCTCCGGCCCGGCAGCGTGCCTGCGGTCGCGGTGCTGCGCGGGCGCGCCGCCGTTGGCGGAGGGGTGGCGGCCATTCTGCCCGCCTGCCGGCAGCGGGTGGCGCTGCTGCGCCCTTCCGTCGCGCTGGGCGGAGGGCTCGCCGCGCGGCTGCTGGCGGCGCTGCTGGGGCTCGCGCGGCGGGCGGGCGAACTCCGTGTCGCGGCTCGGCGCCGGCGCGCTGTAGTCGAAGCCCTCTAGCTTGCGGCGCTCGATCCGCGTGCCGATCATCCGCTCGATCGCCCGCACCATCGCCTCGTCCTCGCCCGTCACCAGCGAGAGCGCCGCCCCCGTCCGGGACGCGCGCCCGGTCCGGCCGATGCGATGCGTGTACGCCTCGGCCGTCGTCGGCATGTCGTAGTTGATCACGTGCGACACCCGCGAAACGTCGATGCCGCGCGCCGCGATGTCGGTGGCGACCATGATCTTATACACGCCGTCGCGGAAGCCGTCCAGCGCCTCCTGGCGCCGGTTCTGCGACAGGTTCCCCTGCAGCGAGGTGGCGCTGTAGCCGAGCTGCGCCAGCTTCTCCCCGAGCCGCTTGGCGCGGTACTTCGTGCCGGTGAAGATCAGCACCGATGTCGTCTCGGTCCGCTTAAGCCACTCGAAGAGCAGCGGCGTCTTCAGGTGCTGCGGCACCGGGTACAGCGCGTGCGAGACGGTCGCCGCCGGCGCGATGCGGTCCACCTGCACCGTGACCGGGTCGGTCAGTGCCTCGTGCGCAAGCGAGCGGATGTCGTCCGGCATCGTGGCCGAGAAGAGCAGCGTCTGGCGGCGGGCCGGCACGTGGCGCAGGATGCGGCGCACGTCCGGCAGGAAGCCCATGTCGAACATGTGGTCGGCCTCGTCGAGCACCAGCACCTCGAGGCCGCTCAGGTCCACCGTGCCCTGGCCGATGTGGTCGAGCAGGCGGCCGGGGCAGGCGACGACGATCTCGGCGCCGCTGCGCAGCTTCTGGACCTGCGGCTGCATGCCGACGCCGCCGTACAGCGTCACGCTCCGCAGGCCGGTCTCCTTGCCGAGCGCGCCGAACGACTCGTGGATCTGCTCCGCGAGCTCGCGCGTCGGGGCGACGACCAGCGCGCGCACGCGGCCGCGCGGCCCCTGCATGAGCCGCTGGAGAATGGGTAGCGCGAAGGCTGCGGTCTTGCCGGTGCCGGTCTGGGCGAGGCCCATGACGTCGCGGCCGGCGAGAATGGGCGGGATGGCCTGGGCCTGGATGGGGGTGGGCGTCGTGTACGCAAGCCCACGAACACCCGCGGCGATGCGCGGGTGGAGGTTGAACTGATCGAATGTCACTAAGAGTCCTTACCTGGCTAGCGAGATGAGCCAAGTCGCACTCTTAGCCCCTCGATTACTTAAACCGGTTTATTATACCATGCGGCGCATGGCTGTGCAAGCCCCGAGGAATCGTCAGGCGGCTCAGGAGGCAATGCCGCCCGAGCCGCCTGGACGAACGGACGCTAGCTGCCCAAGGCGCCGGTGATGGCCGCGCCGCCGAAGAGCATCGCCACCAGACCGCCGATCACCACCGCGCTCACCAGCCAGGTCGCCACCACAGCGACGACGACGCTGATGATCGCCTTGTTCTGGTCGAGGTTCATGCTCGAGCGCGCCGCCAGGTAGCCCAGGTAGGCGGAGTAGATAGCCAGCAGTATCGAGATCGGGGCGAACGCGCAGTTGATGAACGGAATCGCGCCGACGACGCCGGTGACAGCCTGGATCGGCGCGATGTACAGCGCCGTGGTGTAGAACACCTCATCCTGCGTGCCCGTACCGCCCTGCTGCTTGCCGATCAGGTAGAGCGCGTACGAGAACACGAAGTAGCCGACGACCACGCTCAGGGCGGTGCCAATCAGGCCGGCTAGCAGGCCCCCCACGCCTCCGAGGAGGCCGAAGAGCCCCGCGGCGATCGCCGCGATCACGGTCGCGACGCCGACGTAGGTGAAGGCCTCGCGCTGGCCGCCACGCTTCTCGAACTGCTCGAAGGTGGCTACCGACGGCTTGGTGAGAACGGTGACGCTCTGGTTCAGCATCTCGCTGATCGATACGCCCTGGACGATCATTGGTGTTTCCTCCCTAAAGTGTGCTGCGATGCTTCCACGGACTCTCCGGCTTCGTCGCGCTCCACGTCCATTGAATTGGTCTCCGTGCCACCTCCCTCGCTCCGGCAACCTGGACGATCGTGCGCTCGACGCGATCTATGTACGTCTGCTGCGCCGAGCGGTTGCACCCTTTTTTCGGCGCGTACGTCATGCAACTAACACAACGTTCGCGGTGGCGGGGTTTGGGGAGGCTTTCGCCTCATCGTCTCTCTCTCCCCGCCGCTCTGCGGTGAGGAAAAAGATGCTCGGAAGGCCGCTAGCCCGCCGGGCCTTCCGACACAAAGCGGTCCTTCACACCTCCCCGGAAGGAGGGTGGTCGGCAAGACGCTGCTCGGCGGTGGCACGTTGCATCAGCGTAGCCGAAAGAAGGGTCCCGGAGAGGCTTCGCCCCCACGAGTCCCTCCAAGAGGCTCCGAGCAAGGCCACCGCGTAGCTCCTGTTCGTCATAGGTACGGCGCGGCCATTATACGCCATCACGCGCCACCAGATGCAGTTTTTCAGCCGATCTCACGTAGTACCTCCGCCGCCGTCCAGCCGGCCCCGCGCAGGGCTGCTATCTCGGTGGCGGCCGACTCCGCCTCGCGCCTCTGGCCGCCCCGCAGGCATGCCGCGGCGAGCATCAGCAGCGCCCGCTGGTCGCGCCGCTCCACCGCGAGCGCCCGCC